>NZ_JAKUFF010000040.1:0-41577 GCF_022663305.1 Bacillus cereus group sp. BfR-BA-01408
TTTTGCTATTTAGCGTATTTAAACCTACTGTCACTTTCCCTGACCCATCTACTAATTTATTAGATCCATCTGCTAATTTCTGAACTCCATCCTTCATCTCTCCAGACTTCCCTTGAAGTGTATGAAGGCCGTCCGTCACTTTACTTGAACCATCATGCAGCTCACTTGATCCGTCGTGAAGTTTATTTGCTCCTTCCGCCCCATCTGCTAATCCTTTTGAGACGTCTTGAATGGAATCAAACATTTTCTCTGCATATGTTTTCGTTAACGTACTTGATACTTCACCTTTAATTTTTTCAATGGCTGTTCCGCCAATTTGTGAAGATAAGAAGTTCAAGCTTTCGTTTGGAATGTATTCTAAGTTTAATGGTTTTGGATCATCTTTTAATAACGTTGTAGCGTTACTTGAGAAGTCATCTGGAATGCGTACTAACATGTAATACTTTCTACCTTCCATTCCTCTTTTCGCTTCTTTTTCACTTACAAATTCCCATTTAAAACTTGTATTATCTTTTAAATTATCAACGAGCCCTTTTCCGACCTCAATTGGTTTCCCATCAAATACTGCTCCTTTATCTAAATTGACTACCGCAACTGGTAAATCATCTAACTGTTTATACGGATCCCAGAAGGCCCATAAAAACATACCTGCATATAAAATCGGTACGAATAAAACCGCGATAATTGGAATTAATATTTTTTTACTTTTTATAATTTGTGTGAACTCTTTACGAAGTAACTGATTTCCTTTCATTATTTCTCCCCCTTTTTAAAATGACTAAAATGTTCAATTAGTCATTTTTACCCAAACAAAAAGGCTATACTTATTCATACATATGCCTTATCCCCGAATTTATACTATGCAACTGTTCTTTACTATGAAGTGAATATTTTTATTATCCCTCCTAAAATAAATATATGACCGTTTCGTTCAATTGGTCACTTTTTATAAGAATAAAAGGATTATCTTAATTTGACAATCCTTTTAATAAATAAAGTTCAAATAATTCTGCAATTTTTTCTTTTTCTAGCGGTTCATGATTTTTTTCCCAATCAAAAATAAGCGATACATATAAGCGAAGCATAATAAATGCTGTAATTTCTGGATCACATTTGCTAATTTCACCTTTATCAATCGCAATCTTTAAATACGATTGAATGACAGAAACGATTTCCACATCTACTTGTTGCATGACTTCTTGTACTTCTTTCGTTCCCATATCACGCTCTTCTTGAATTAACTTAATCATGAGCTGATGTTCTTTTCTGAATTCTAATATGCTATATAATGCTCTATGTACATTTTCAAAAAATGAAACTTCTGAACGAATTGCATTTTCTGCAACTTGCTTCATTTCTGTAATTAAATTAGAAATAATCTCGCCAAATAGCTCTTCTTTATTTTTAAAAAAAGTATAAATCGTTCCTTTTCCTACATTCGCTAACTTCGCTACTTGATCCATCGTTGTTGCTTTATAACCGAATGCTGAAAAAGACTTTGTTGCAGCTTCAATAATAGAACGTTTTCGATCTATCGCCACATCTTCACCTCCAAAAATGACCAATTGGATAATATAGTCAATTAGTACATCTTTGATATTACCACACGCTTACATTGTATACAAGTTCTCTTTTTTATTATTTCCAGTATAAAAAATTCCAGTCAAGTTATATCATACTGTTCATAGTGTATCAAAAAGTATACTTGTATGGAAAGCTGGAATATATTCGTAAATAATTGCTGACTAGATCCCAATAAAAATTTAATAAAATAGACAGTGTTCTTAAAACAAAATGTTTAAGAACACTGTCTATTATTTTGACATAGAAAGTAAGATTTTCTCCATCTCTTTCTTAGTTAGCTCATCATCGATTATCTCTTCGTATATCTTTGTATCTCTTGTAAAAATATCATTCACTATGACAATTTGATACTCACTATTCTTACCTTGTGCTGGTACAAACATTTTGAGTCCTTTTAACTTACCCTCTCCATGAGAAGATTTATTATAGACCATTCCTTTCCCGTCTAAACTATAACTTTCTAGATTCTCTTCTCCAGGCATCATGTAGTGTAGTGGGTCCTTATTACCACCTGCATACATTCTTGACTGATAAATTGTAAAACCATATTTCCCTTTTTTATATTCTGATTTAGTAACTAATTCTATATCTCTTCCAAAATATGAATCAGCCCATTCTCTCTTTAACTCATAACCTTCAGGTATATAAGCCGGCTGCTTAATTTGAAATGGCACATGATTTTTCGCTTCTTCTATAGTATATGTTAAAGATTTCTCCAGCTTTTCTCCAAGCGGTTTTAATGTCTTCTCAATAGTAGCTAGTCTTTCCTGATCAGCTTTCTTCAAGCGTTCAGGTTTATATTCCTTTGTATCTCCATCATAATTTTCAGGCACATTTTTTTTAACCATTGCTTTTTTACGAATTTCTTGGGCTTCCTTAAATAATTGAACATACTGCTCAAATTCTTCTTTTGTAAAATTCTTTTCTGCCAAATATAAAAAATCTGTATTCATTTTATATGACTTTATTGACATCCCCCATTCTCTACTTGCATTCTCCGGTGTGCCTAATACTGTTTCTATCGCTTCTTCAAAAGCCGCTTTAGATTGCTTTTTTTCTACAACCTTTTCTTTCTGTCTTTCATCCCCCTCAGTTATCCTTGCATTTAATAAAAATCCGCCTGCTATAGCTGCTATAGCAATAACTCCAAGTAAAGAAAGACGATACGATTTCTTTTGGAACTTTTTAATCATAACGATTCTCCTTTTTAATGTTCGTTTATTTCTACTTAAATTTGCTAGGCTTGGTACTTGATAGGAATAATGTTCTAGGAGGGTAATAATTGTATGACCGTATGCAATTTGCTCCTCTTTATCTATAAACGTAAGCGCATATGCATCACAAGCTAATTCTTGATCTTCTCTCATACAGAAATAGGCGTACCAAAGAATCGGATTGAACCAATTTAATAGGATTAAACTGTACATAATCCAATTTACAGCTACATCGTTTCTTTTAATATGAGCTAACTCATGGTAAAAAACATGTTGTAATTGTTGCTCGTTTAATACTTTCATATGTTTTTTTGATAGTAATACTTTTGGGCGAAAGAAACTAAACACAGTTGGACTCGCAATCTTTCCTGCTAAACGTAATGAAACTACCTTCTTCATTTTCATAGACTGCTTACAGCGATTAAACACCGTAACGAACTGTTCATCCGTAATATCCGGTTGTTTCTTTATATAAGAATATAAACGTCTATTTGTAATAAACGTTATAACTGCTAATAGGAATACCCCAACTAACCAAACATACATAGCAAGTTTGTATAAAGAAAATGGAGTCTGTTGTTCCAAACTAACTTCTACTTCCGGTTCGCTAGTTTTTGTAACCATTTTAGAATTTGATTCCACTGTACGGTCGCTTTCTATATTCACTATACTCTCCGTAGACGGCATATTTTTAGGAATAACTTCCGATACGCTAGAACGATAGGAAAGTAATGAATAAATGCTATAAGAACTATCTGGTGACCATGGTAAAAGGAGTCTAATCATTAATACAATCCACAGCATATATTGCCACCGGGGTGTTAATTTATTTCTAAATAAAATTTTTATACATAAAATAAAACCCACTAATATGCTAGCCATAAGTGATGTTTCTATAAGCCAATCAAAAAAATGAGGAAGGTATACATTTATAAGCATGTCTATCATTTTTATCGATCCTTCCTCTTATTCTCCTCTGTCTTCTCATCTAAAATGCGTTTTAGTTCATTAATATCTTCTGAAGATAATTTCTCCTCTTTTAAGAAATTAACAAGTAATGGTTTAAACGCTGCACCGCAAAAACGCTTTAGCAAAGATTTCGTTTCCACTTGTAAATAATTATCTTGTGATACTAACGGATAATAAGCATACATGCGTCCTTTATCTTGATGGTAAGAAACGGCTTCCTTTTGTACTAACCGATTAATTAATGTACGGATTGTTTTCGGTTTCCAGTCCATTTCATCTTCTAGTTCTTCTATAATTTCATTCGCTGTTTGTGGAGAATTAGACCAAAGTACTTTCATAATTTCTAATTCTGCTTCGGATATTTTAGGTAATTGATTTGTCATAATATATTTCACTCCCTCGTATTACATTTGTAATCTATAACTAAGATTACAAATGTAATACTTAATTGTCAACCATATTTTAGAAAAAACTAATTTCAACTAAACCTTACTTCCCAACAACAAATTTCTCTTTTTTCAAATAATCAAATAAAAAAACAAGAAAATCTTTACATTTAATAGTAATATAGAAAATAGACAAGTTTATCCGACTTTAATGGGCAGTAAGACCCCCACCTCAAAATTCAGCGAAAGCAAAGAATTTAGGTGGGGATCGGGCTGTCCATAAAAGTCCGATTAGTGAAGACTAATAATCAGTGGGGGCTTTTTCAGTCATGATGCGTGCACTTCGTTTAAATATAAAGCAAGCTTTTTGTAATCGTGTTTCTTTAATTATTATGTTTAGTGGATTCGTTCTTATTTGTATTTATCATTATTATTATGTCATTCGTTATTTAGGAGACGCTGCGAGCGGACCTATATCAACAGATATAAAATGGATTGGATTTCGTGATAATGAAATGGATGTTTATTTATTATTAATGCCAGTTATTGCGAGTTTCCCCTTTAGTACAAGTTACAATTCCGATAAGTCAGATGGTTTTAAACCGTTCGTGAGCAAAGGAATTTCTTTATTTCCTTATTCAGTAACGAAATATATCGTTACGTTTTTTTGCGGAGGATTTCTTTATACCTTTCCATTCATCTTATCGTTATTATTTTGCAAATTAACAATTCCAGACGGAACACCTACGATTGGTTCTGGCATCATAAATGAGGATGGAATGTTCGCAAACCTATACTTCGATGCGCCTCTCACTTACATTACGGTATATATTGGAATTAATTTTTTATTTGCAGGTTTAATGGCCCTCTTAGGACTTGCTGCATCTGCATGGTCACAAAAAGACTATATGGCCATTCTATTTCCATTTGCAGTTAACTCCATTCCGTACGTCCTACTAAATACAATATTCCCTACAATAGGTGGAGCACCTATTCATTTATATGATCCAAAGCAACCATTGCAAGGCATGTCACCGTACATTTTAACGATGCAATGTGCTTTCTTCCTTCTCGTTAGCTTACTTATGTATATACAAGGAGTAAAGCGAGATAGAAAAAAATATAAAAGAAGACTGCAAAAAAGAGATCGATGTAGAAAAGCGTTTCAAGTAATTTCAGACTAAATCATTGAACGAATAAGAGCGTAATTCCCTAAGTTATATGGGAGTTACGCTCTTATTCTTAGTTCTCAAAAAAACTATATGCGATATTACACATTTGCTTTGGCTGCTCTACTACCGTCCAATGTCCACAATTCGCAATCTCTACAAACTCTATATGAGGTATGTATTCTGTAAAATGTTCTTTTATAGTGGCAAGAGTTAAAATATCATGACTTCCTTGCGCAATTAATATTGGAATTTTCGAGAGCTTTTTTATATGTTTAGTCACATCATAATTTTTCACCATATCTGCACCTAATATCGTATTAACTTCATTACTAAAAGTTGTTTTCTTTTTATAAGTTAAAGTTTCCATAGTAAATACATAATACGGATCTAACACTTGTAACATATCGTATATAGAAGCCTCTCCTATTTTAATCTTCTCGCTTACTTCAGAAATGATTACTTTATCTTCTTCCGTTAACCTCTTCTGCAGTTCTTCACCAAACATTTCTAATCCTTTTACATTAACTCCTATCGCAGCAGTTAAAAGTAACTTATTCACTCGTTCGGGGTATGTAGTTGCATACAATAATGCAAGCATCGATCCCCATGATTCACCTAATATATTTATTTTTTCAAACCCTAATTGCACACGCATTGCTTCTAAGTTTGCAACCTCATCCCTCATAGAATATTGATTATTCTTTGGTGCTTCCGATTCTCCACAACCTGCTTGATCATAAAAAACTAATTGGAATTTTTCTGCTAGTGGAGCCATATAGGGAAGAAAAAAGCGGTGTTCACTTCCAGGTCCTCCATGAAGAAATATGATTGGTTCACCTTCTCCTAACATTTTTACATAGAGATTATTATCATTTACATGTATCAATCGTATATTTTCAATACTCATATAATCATCTCCCCTTTACGGCGTACCTGCCAACATCCATAAAACTACAAAAACAATCATATAGATTATTTGAATTCCTACCGCCGAACATACTGAAATAATGGCATATTTACTTAATTCCTTTTTAATACCCAATATAGTAAAAATTACGGCTAGACCGAATGCTATATAAGCGATATTTGTACTAAGCGTGCCTAAATAATACATACCTAGTGGTTGCGTAAGACCTGTTACATCGGCTAGAAACTTAATTATTATGAACATGCTAAAAAAAATCGCTAGTTGGTTCATTAGTTTCCCATTTAGTTGGGCTACCATATGTCTACACCCCCTAACAATAAAATGAACATTCAGTCTATTTTACCACAAAATTCCTAATTATGTAAAAGAACGCTCAGTATATTTCTAAGCGTTCTTTTACAATTATTTAAGAAGCTTTCTTCAAATCAATTTGAGCAAGTACTGGGTCGTGGTCACTTACACGTCCATGTTCTTTCATAATGTTTGAGTTTAAGTGTACTGGATCTACGATTGTGTGTGGTGCAATGTTGTTTGTTACTAAAATATGATCTAACACTTGTGCATTTCCTTCATGGATGTACGTGTAGCGATTTTCTTTCGGCACTGTGTTTAACATATTTTTCAAGATTGTTCCTTCTAACGTTTTTAATGGTTTAGCGAACTCAAAATCGTTCATATCCCCTAACACAACAACTGGTGCATTCGTGTTTTTTTTCTGAATACCTTGTATGAAATTGTTTACTTCTTGTGCTAATTGAACTCGTTTTTCTTCACTTTTTAATACGAGCGGTTGTACTTTTCCAAATGGCGTTGCATCTCCTAGTTTTGAGTTTAAGTGATTTGCAACGACGACAACGTTTTGTCCTTGGAATGTAAATTCTGCCGCAAGTGGTTTACGTGTACTTTCAAACAATGGGTTTTCGTCTCCAATGCGAACGACATTTTTATCAAGTAACTTCGGTACCGCTGCTAATTTCACGCGTGATGGGTTGTAGAAGAAACCGACGCGAATATTCGCTCCTGGCGCTCCACCGTCTAGATTATTATGCGGAGCAATTTCTACATACTCATACTTTGGCCCGCGAATTTCTAGCACCGCATCAATAATACGTTTTGCGCTTAATGAAGCATCTGTTGTACCGTCATTAATCGTTCCATTATTATCTTGCATTTCCTCTACCCCGATAATATCTGGCATTTTTAAATTGTATTTAATAGAATACGCTAACGCCTTTACTTTTTCATCTGTTGTTTCTTTTTTATTCGCCGAGAAGTTTTCAATGTTATATGTAGCAACTGTTAACTTATCAAGACGCGGCTGAATATTGGCCCCTACTTGCTTAAATCCGCCGTCTACTACAGATGGTAATTCCGTTATTGGCGAAATGCGGAACGCACCATAATCATATCCGACTACTCCTGTTATATCTCCAGTGAAAGTATCTCCTACTTTTGCTACATAATCACGAGGTACTTTTACAGAAAGACGCTCTGGATTTAATTGATTTTCATCTAATACAGGTGTGCCATATTTCGTTACGACTTTATTCCCGCCATTTTTCACTGTTACATATAAATTCCCGTTTTTCTGAGGGGCAATAATTTTTGGCGTTGGCATCGTAACGCGCATACCTTCTATACTTTCATAAAAGTCGATTGCATCTTCATTTGGATCAAATAAACCAAATGCATCATTATCGATAATTTGATCAGGAATTTTCACACCGTTTTCTCCAAGTACAATCGGTGCTGGTAAAGCTTGATCTTTTGCGATTACAGCAACGCGGCTCGCTTTAATTTCCGTCGTCGTTAAGTCTGTTTCAAACCTTTCTGCATATCCAGGTCCAACATATTCTTCTACTACTCCATCAACTTGAATAAGATCTCCTACTGCTACATTTGCATCTTTTTTGTATACGTACATACCTTCTGAAGTAGCTGGATCATTATCTGGCTGGTTGTCTTCTATATAAAAACCATTTTTATCAAGTGCTGTTACAACGCCTTCCACATTGTATACTTTCTTCCCGTTGTAAGGAGAAATATGTGATTTCCCTTGAATATCATGAATACGAACTGGCTCATTGTTTACGATAATAAATGAAAATGTTGAAACTGCTGAAGAAGTAAGCCCTTCTTTTTCAGCAATTGCTTTCACTACACTATTTTCATTCACTATAATTTGTCCATTATAACGAACACTTTTATTTGTAGGGTTAGAACCATCTAACGTGTAATAGATTGTTGCTCCTTCTGTATTCGTTGTTAACGTTACCGCTGTTCCTTTCGCAACTTCTCCGCCACTAGGTGAAGCTACTACATCGCTAACACGGTTTTGTCCTTCTCCTTGAAACTTATGAGCTGTTACTGATTTTAAACCTGGGCTACTAAAATATAATTCAAGCGTCCCTGTTAAACTAACTTTCTTCCCAATATTTTCAGGATGATCTTTTACGTTTACTGCCGCTCTCACATCGCCTTTTGGCAACTGAACAGGCATGATTTTGTCTGGATTCGTTTCATTTGGAGAATCGGCAATTGCCACATTTGTGTCGTCAAACTTAGCCGGATCCTTCGTGTACTTAGAAGGGCTTTGCGTATATCCAACGATATATCCTTCCACTGTCCCCTTCGTTTTCCCTTGCTGCTTAAATACTTGAATTGCTTTTTCTACTGACATAGAAGTAGTTTCTTCTGCTTGTACTAAAGTTCCAGTAAATGAAAGCAATAGTATGAATGATAAAAAGACACTTAACAATTTCTTCACAGCCATTTTCCTCTCCCTATTTCATATTTTCTCAGCATTTCTATCATATCAAATGATTCGTTATATAGAATGATATTTCGACAAGTTTTACAAAAAATTAATCTAATTTACTCGTTTTCAAACAATAATACAAAATAATAATTTTACACCTTCGACGAATGCGTTTTATAATATGAAAGAGAAAAAACAGAAATATCGAAATTTAATTGGCATGTAAAATGGATTCATTTGAATAGGAGTGATTGGATGGAAGTGCAAACAGAAACATACCGCGCAGCTATGAATGGAAGAATTCATTCAAGGAATACTCATTAACGAACCATATTTTATAAAAGATATGAGTGAAGGAAATAGTTATCATTTAGATTTTGATGACTTAACAGAATGGGTTATTTATGCAGGAGATGCCGTTATAAAGCCAAATAACTTATATATGTTTATTGGTGAATAAGTAACAAAACGCCTTCAATGTGATTGAAGGCGTTTCTCTTTACTGTGCGATTAATTCCGTATCCATTACTTTCTCCAAATGAGCTAGCACACGCTTTGCTGCTTTCTCACCTTGATCAATACAGTCCGGCAGACCAGAACCAGCGTAGGAACTACCTGCCAAGTATATACCTGGCAACTCTTTTTCCATAAATGTTGTGAGTTTCTTCATTCGCTCGTTATGGCCTACTGTATATTGGGGCATCGCTTCTTTCCAGCGGCTTACGACTGTAAACTCTGGATCCTCTGTAATATCCATCGTCTTTCGTAAGTCTTCTAGTACGAGCTGAACGAGTTCCTCTTCTGTTTGTTCTACAACTGCTTCATCACCAGGTCGTCCAACGTAACAACGAAGTAGCATTTTTCCTTCTGGCGTTGTATGTGGCCATTTCTTATGTGTCCACGTACATGCTGTAATTGTGTAATCACTATTTCGAGAGACAACAAACCCTGTGCCATCAATATCGCGCTGAATGGCTGATTTCGGGAAAGCCATTGCTACATTCGCGACTGATGTGGACGGGATGTTACGGAAGAAACGAAACTGCTTGTACTGCGCAAACATAGATGGCAATACTTTATGTGAACTTGCCACTACGACCGCGTCCGCTTCTATTTCTTTTCCGTTACTAAGAGTAATCGTATAAGCATCACCCTGTTTTGCAACTTTTTCAATGCGAGTTCCCTTTATTATCGTACCTTCATGCATCTTTGCTTCGAGAGATTCTACTATAGATTCTAAACCTGTTTTCACTGTTTGGAAGATTCCTTTTTTCGGTTCAGCTTTCTCTTCTTTCGGAGCGAGCGTACGCATACCGAGTGAAATACTGCGATGTTTCTGCTCAATTTGATACATTTGCGGGAATGTTGACATTAAGCTCATTTCATCAATATCTCCTGCATAAATACCTGATAGTAACGGTTCTATTAAGTTTTCAACCACTTCGTTTCCAAGACGATGTCTGAAAAATTGTCCGAGTGATTGGTCACATACTGGCTTTGACCTCGGCATTAATAGATCAAAACCAGCTCTTAGTTTACCAATTGGGGAGAACAGCCTGGAGAATAGAAACGGCGTAATTTGCGTTGGAATTCCCATCATTGATCCATTCGGCATTTTATGTAACCGATTGTTTACGAGGATAAATGATTGACCGGCCTGATTATTTACAAGTTCATCGCCAAGACCTAATTCTTTCACTAATATAGCTGCACTTTCTTTTCGTGCTAAGAAAGAATCCGGTCCGCGCTCAATTGTAAATCCATCTTTTCGAACGGTTTGAATTTTCCCGCCAAGTTTACCCGATGCTTCTATCAGTAATGTATCAATCGGCAAGTTTTTTTCATGAATATGTTTTTGTAAGTTATACATTGCTGTTAATCCAGTGATGCCTCCGCCGATGATTACAACTTTTTTCCTCAAGCAGGCTCCCCCTTTCTTCTTACAGTACAGATTCTTTTTTCTTTAATACAACATCTGTTAAACAATCAATAAATGAGTCCGATGCATTTGGCATTTCTGGACGATAATATTTCGCGCCAATTTCATCCGTTACAACTTTACACTCAAAGTCGTTGTCATATAAAACTTCTAAATGTTCCGCAACAAATCCAACTGGTGCGTATACGAATGAAGTGTAACCGTACTTTTCATTTAATTCTCTCGTTAAATCTTGTACATCTGGACCAATCCAAGGATCTGGTGTATTTCCTGCACTTTGCCAGCCTACTGCATAGTTTGCTACTTCAGCACCTCTTGCAATATAGTCCGCTGTTTCATTTAATTGATCTGGATATGGATCGCCCATTGCAATAATCTTTTCTGGTAAGCTATGAGCTGATACGATTAATACTGCTTTTTCGCGTTCTGCGTCTGACATACCGTTATATATACCTTTCACTGCATCAACCCAGTACTGGATAAATTTCGGTTCTTTATACCAGCTATCGATGCCGTGAATTGTTAAGTTTCCAAGTTTCTCAGCTTCTTCTTGTGCTCGTCCAACGTATGATTTTACGCTAAACGTAGAATAGTGCGGCGCAAGAACAAGCGCGATTGCATCTTGTATACCATCGTTATGCATATCTTTCACTGCATCTTCAATAAACGGTTCAATATGTTTTAAGCCAAGATACATATGGTACTCTACTTCATCTTGTACTTCATTTAAACGCTTCTCTAACTTTTTAGCTTGCTCTAATGTAATAGTAGCTAAAGGAGAAATACCACCAATTGCACGGTAACGCTCTGTTAAATCTTCTAGCATTTCAGGACTTGGCTTTCTTCCTCTGCGAATATGTGTATAGTAACGTTCAATATCTTCTTCTTTATATGGCGTTCCGTATGCCATTACAAGCAAACCAATTTTCTTTTTCATACAGCAATGCTCCTTTACTTCGCTAACTGCCCTTTAGAGTATTCATGAATAAATGTAGTTAAACGTTTTAATGTATCTGGATTTACTTCTGGGAATACACCGTGACCTAAGTTAAAGATATAACCCGGCTGCTTCATCCCTTGATCTAAAATACCTTTTACATGTTCTTCAATAACAGACCATGGTGCAAGTAAGAACGAAGGATCCATATTACCTTGTACCGCCTTATGAACGCCGCGTGCACGTGCTTCTTCAATTGGTAAACGCCAGTCTAAACCGACTACATCAAGCGGTAAGTCGTGCCATTCATTTACTAAGTGTGCAGCTCCTACGCCGTGCATAATCATTGGAACACCCATCGTACGAACTTCTGCAAAAATACGCTCCATTGCTGGTTTAATAAATACGCGGTAATCTGCTACATTTACTGTTCCAACCCAAGAATCGAAAATTTGAACTGCTTTTGCTCCTGCGTTAATTTGCGCTTTTAAATATGTAATAACCATATCTGCTAGTTTATCCATTAATGCGAACCAAGCTTTCGGCTCTGCATACATGAACGCTTTCGTATTATGGTAGTTACGAGATGGACCGCCTTCAATCATATAGCTCGCTAACGTAAATGGAGCTCCTGAAAAACCGATTAACGGTACGTCTAACATTTCAGTCGTTAATAAACGAATTGTATCTAATATGTACGGTACGTCATCTTCTGGATTGATTTCCCCTAGTTTTTCTACGTCTTGTAAAGAACGGATTGGATTATCAATAACTGGGCCAATACCTGATTTAATTTCTACATCCACACCAATTGCAGGTAATGGTGACATAATATCTTTATATAGAATTGCTGCGTCTACGTTATATTGATCAACTGGCAGTTTTGTAACGTAAGCACATAACTCTGGATTATGTGTAATTTCAAATAAAGAATACTTTTCTTTTATCTTTCTATATTCCGGCTGCGAACGACCTGCTTGACGCATATACCATGCTGGTACATAATCAGTACGTTCCCCCCTACATGCTTTTAAAAATGTCTCATTTATAGTTCTTACCAAGACCCTTGCTCCCTTCCTTACCAATGCTTCGAATACGTTCGATATTTATCTTTTTTTACTATACAGCTTGTAAAAACAAAATGCATAATATTATGTACGTTGTTCATTAAATTGACACAAACATTCTTAAAAACGCTTACTATTTTCACAACATTCTTATTATAACACAGAGAAAAACTATGGTTTAGCTACTTTTGACTTTTCTCCTTCGCGATTCGTTTGTGTGTTATATGGCACAACGTAAAAGCTCGGTTTTGAAAAGATGTTAACGAACTTTTCCTCATATTCCCCGGCACCATTTACAGTACCTACATGCGTATGAATTCCATTTTCCACTCTATAAATACGATACATAATTCTTTCATCTGGAAGTGGTGTCCAGCTTAATTTCGCTTTAAATAAACCAAAAGGGCTAAATGCTAATTTCATTTTCACATCTTCAATCTTGCGCAACCGAATTGGAGCACCGATTGTTTCCACACCTTCTGGTTTCCTAAACTGCTCTTTCTGTTCTACATTTGCTTTCGTTAAAATTTTCTTAAACAATTTCGTTGCTGACGCACTTTCTCCTTGCAACTGATGCTCTTTATCTATGCGGTCATAGCCAATCCAAACAGCACCTACTAAATTTGGCGTATAGCCAACGAACCACATATCTCTCGCTCCATTATCGTCATTTGGTAAGGAAGTTGTACCTGTTTTCCCAGCTAACGCCCCGTTATATACACCGGCTTTCGCTGTCCCTTCCTTTACAACTCCTTCAAGCATTTTCGTCATATACCAAGCCGTTTGTTTCGAGAAAATTTTCGTTTCTACTTTTGGCGATTCTCCAATGACTGCGCCGTGTCTATTTAACACTTTATCAATCACGTGCGGCTCAATAATATCACCATTTGCTAAAAACGCACGGTACATTTTCACAAGATCAAATGGTGAAACCCCGTTTTTTAATCCGCCAAGCGCTGTACTTAAACCAGCATCAGCAATATGAACATTTCCTTTCTCTAAATATTGCTTTCCTTCTTCTACCCCTAACTCATTTAATAAAGAAACTGCCGGTACATTTGCTGACTCTAAAATCGCATCGTACATCGTCATTTCTTTCGAATACTCATGGTTATAATTTCGAGGTTCATACCCTTCAAAAGAATGTCTTTCATTCTTTAATAAAGAATACGGATTATACTTTTTCGTTTCGAGTGCTGGCGCATAAACGATAAGTGGTTTTAGTACAGAACCGGGCTGTCTTTTTGCAAAAATACGATTAAATCCTCTCGGGACGTACTTTCTTCCGCCAATTGCAGCTTTAATACCGCCCGTACGATTATCCATTAATAAAAAAGCACCTTGCGCCCCCTCTTCTTTCCCAGGGAAATTCCTTACATCTTGAAACTGGTTATATGCTACCTTTTGAATCTTTTCATCCATCGGTACAACAAACGTATACCCTCCGCGAAGTACTTCTTGATGAGACAATCCGTATAAACGTGCTGCTTCATCTATGACCATATCAATATACGGCATATATGCGAGTTCATTTTCATCTAAGTTTTTATATAGAGCAATTGTCTTCCCTTGATAACGTACGCTTTCTTCGGCAGTCAAATAGCCTTGTTTATGCATAAGTGACAATACGAGATCGCGGCGTTCTTTACTCTTCTCTGGAGAAAAATAAGGTGAATAACCGTTTGGCGACTTCGGAAGACCTGCAAGCATTGCCCCTTCTTCTACTGTTAAATCTTCTACATTTTTATTAAAATATAACTTTGCTGCAGCTTGAATACCGTAAGCTCCATGGCCAAAATAAATATGATTCATATACATTTCAAGAATTTGTTGCTTCGTATATTTTTGCTCTAATTGAAGGGAAATTGCGACTTCCTTCAACTTACGCGTAAATGTTTTTTCACGAGTTAAAAAAACGTTTTTAGCAAGTTGCTGCGTAATCGTGCTACCGCCTTCGACCTTCTCTCCTGCTAACGTATCTTTATAAAGGGCCCGAAATATAGACGGATAATCAATTCCTTGATGCTCATAAAAACGAGAATCTTCCACCGCAACGAACGCCTGCTGCACATATTTCGGAATTTGCTCGATTGGCACCAAGTCTCTATTTTCTACGTATAATTTCGTAATTTCTTTCCCTTTCTGGTCAACGATACGTGATGAAGAGTGGAAAACGAGCTGCTTTTCATCCATCATATAGCCACCAGCTAACACAATTAGTTTATAAAGGACAATCGCTAATAGTAGCGTTGCTAACCCACCTAATAAAGTCCACTTTACTTTCTTCATACATCGGCCTTCTTTCCAAATGATGGTACATTTATTATTTGAAAAAGAGATATCTTTATGTATATAATCTTCGAAGTTTTTTAAGAGAGTTGATATAATAGAAACAAATAGATAAGGGGGCATTAAAATGAAGGCTATTATTTCATACGAAACACCTCTAGAACAAGCACATTTCACTGCAAAAAATGATGAAAAAAATATGTTTTATAAAGAAAATACAGAAGAATCTGTAGAAGGATCTCTTAAGTATGACGTACTAGACGCTGTTGGAGAATTTAAAGGTCAACCTGGCTATATCGTTTGTAATAATATTTCTGTCACAGACGAAGGCCGCCCTGTATTTGAAAACCGTTTTAAAAACCGCGCAGGCCTTATTGAAAACGAACCAGGATTCCAAGCGATCCGCGTTCTACGCCCATTAAGTAACGATACATATGTCATCTTAACGATGTGGGAAACAGAGCAAAACTTTAAAGACTGGACAGAATCACGTTCATTCGAAAACGCTCATAAAAAACGTCCTGCCCAAGCAGAAGGACAAGCTCCGGCGCATCCACATGCAGAACAACAAAAGAGTATTTTCTCTCGTCCGTCTTTCGTGACTACTTTTGATGTGTTAGTTTAGGGGTTTGGAGTTCGAAGGCCACGATATGTGAAATTATATCGGCGATTTTCCGAATATATCGACTTATTGACAAATGACGACATAAAAAAGGAAACACTGTTACACGCCGGTGTTTCCTTTTTCTTTATACCAATTATATATACAAAGCGCATCTTCTTTTTGCATATGCTTCACTTTGTAAGGATGCCCCGCTACTGATACGACAGCTGTACATAGCTCGTCTTTCTTTTGAAAATACGATTGACTGTATCCGACTGCTTGCACATGCCTTCTTCGCATGATTCCTGTATATTTCGCGAGTCCTCGGTACACCATGACTAACTGATTGTCTCGTATCATATAACCACTACTTGTATACCGCGCGTATGCAAGTAACGTAAATATAATACATAGTGGTATGAGAGTGAATAACGCGATATTTTGTTTAAAATATATACTCGCACCTATGATTGGCACAGCGAGTACGGCACTTGTAATCCAGCCCATGATGACGTAACGACGTAATGCTGCTTTCGGTAAATGAACGATTTCCGCTTCCATTTCATACGGCAACTGTAAATATGCGAGTAACTGCTGCACATCTTTTTTCTTCATAAAAGGATGTAACATTACTTCATTTCCCGCCGCCTCTATACTTTGAATAACTTCTACTTCGACAGAGCAATATCCGAAAGGCTGGCGGAGAATACCTTCTTTCACCGTAATCGCTTGAATACGGTGTAATTTTAAAACAAACTCTTTCTTATCAAATAAACCTTGCACGATACGAACTTCATTTCCATTTCGCTCAATTTTAAAGTTCGCATATTTTAATGCATAACCGGCTGTTGAAATGACCCACGAAACTGCCATTAAAATCGCCGCCATAACGATTAATTCATATACACCGTTATCCATCACATACGCTTCCACTTTATTGATGAGCCATTTTGGAAGAAATTCATTAAACTCTGTGTAAAGGATGACTAACATTGAAAACACTAATCCGAATCTACCAGATGTAATAGATGCTGCTAAAATTTCTTTCGTTGTTAACTGATATACCGTCTTACTTCCTTCTTCCGTAGGCCCTTCTTCACTCACAACACTTCTTTCTTTATGTAATAAAGTAATGAGTTCCTTCGCTTCTTCTTCTCTAATCCCCGCCAACATCACTTCTGGCTCAGTACCGCCGCCTGCCACTTCAATATTTAATTTCGTCAGTCCGAGCACTTGATAAATGATGTTAGAAGACGTACTAATATTTTGCACACGTTCTTTATTTAAGTAACTTTCTTTCTTAACGAACACACCATGCTTTATATGTAAAATATTACTTTCAACCCAGTACACTTTGAAATACCATTTTATAGCTGAGAAAATTGCCATAATAAATAATACGGCCAAAAGGACAAGATGTAAGAAATACCAAGGTTCTACTTCACCATCTGAACGAAACAGAACGAGAAAAATAAAAGGCAGTAAACCTGCAATTCGAATACCTAACAATATTGTGATCGGATGTTGCCTCTTATACATCCTCATCACTCACTTTCGCAAGTTCTCCAATTTGTCTTTTCAGCTGCTCTGCTTCTTCTTTCGTTAAACCTGGAATACTATGAGAAGTTGCTGCTGTTGAAATATGTAATTCTGCTAAATTGTACTTTCTCATAATCGGGCCCTGCTCAATCGTTACGTGCTGCACGCGAATCATCGGAATAAGTACGCGTTTTACAACGAACATTCCCTTTTGAATCTCAATCTCTTCTTCATTTAATCTATAACTATAATAACGTTGACGTAAATTTGGAAACACAAAATAATCAAGCGGGATAAATAAAATAGCGCCTGTTACTAACAAGCCAAACAACCAACCCCACCAATTAAAATTGATCATAAAAAAGAAATATGCAATTACGACTGCTAGTATAACTGCCGCCCCAATTAAAGCGTGAATTCGCCACACTTTCAGCATATTAGAATGAATCTCTCTTTCTAACGGCTGCATTTCATCACTCCAATTATATGAATTTATTACTTATATATTAGTTGGTATATACATATTTGTAAAATTATAGTTTTTACATCGTATCAATTATTTCTTTAAAATTCCCTTCATTAATGGAATACACTTGAAACTGAATGTAATCTATCTCATTCGTATTTGGTTTAGCAAATGGCAAAATGTTAAATTTAGAAGCTGATCTTCCTAACATATCTACAATCATTAGAGAAACATCAATATGGTCGAAATCCACACGGAATACTACCGTTTCCCCTGTAAATTCATAATCTTGAATCGCATCATAAGATTTATTCGCACTAATGAGCATCACTTTTAATAGTTGGTTCAAATTTTCTGGTTTAAAATTAATCATATACGTGGCTCCTTTTCCAACAAAACACTATAAAAATAGTGTAATCTTATACTTTCATAGCTTCACACATCAATTATATTAAAAATAAAGCTAGTTTTTTATAAATTTTTTGATATAATTACTTACGGGAAAAGGGAAGAATTTTGTCTTCCCTTGTGTTTTTATTTGCATCTAGTACTTTTGCTAGATGCCTTTTTTTATGCTAAAAAGGTATCCTCAAACACTTTGAGGATACCTTTCCATTAATTTAGTGCACTTCAACAATTGTACCATCTTCAAATACTTTAAATACTCCAGTAAATCCTGATCCAGCTGCGCCTTCTATTTTATATGTCGTACGCACTCTAATTTGATAATATTTCTTTCCATTCTCTACTTGCGTATTTTCTAGCGTATAATCATAGTCTTCTTTATATTCATTTTTAATATATTCTTTCGCTTTCTCAAAAGTAAATGCATCTTGAGTCTTTCCTGTCTCTACCTTTTGGTTCTTCTCTGTCGTTACCTCCTGGTTCTTTTCTGTCTCTACTTTTTGAGGCTTCTCTGTTGTTACCTTTTGATTCGTTGCTACATTCGTTTTTTCTGCCTTCGCTACCGTTGCATTCTTTTCTGCTTCACCAATTTTAGTAATTAATCCTGAAGCCTTTTTATTATATTCTTCAAGATTTTTGTTATCTTTTGTTTCTGAAACTAGCTTATTTAATATATCTTTCGCTTCTGCGTAATTTTTCTTATTTATTAACTCTTCGCTTTTCACCAGTTGCTCGCTATACTTCTTTTTTTGTTCTAAAATGGCTAGTAATGCTGTTCGTTCTTCCTTTGCCTGCTTTATAAGCGCATTATTTCCATTCTTCGTGTTCTCTACTTTTTCAAATAATTGAATGGATTCTTCTATCTTTGTCTCTTCTTTTAATTTCACCGCTTCTATCATAATTTTCGTTTGTTCTACAAGCACTATTGCATCTGAATCGTCTTTTTTCTCATCCAGCGCTCGTTCAAATGATGATAAGGCATTTTTATATTCTTTATTCGTTAACGCAGTCTTTCCTGCATCCATTTCTTTTTCAAAATCTCCATTACTGCATCCTGCTAACATTAAACATGTAATTCCAATTACCGTTAATAACTTCCTCATTGTTTCTCCCCCTATGTATTCCTAAAACAATAACGTCATATGTATAAAAGCCTGCGTAGTAATTAGACTGAAAGTAAATATGTACTACATTGTGTGTGGGAAAGGAAGTACATTTCATTTACTATCATTAGTTAAAACTCCTAAATAGTTGGTAGTTGGTTTTCTTCTTTTAAGACAGAAAGGAATTTTAATAATGTGCGTAAAGCTCTCATCAGGTTCTTTACTACACACGCTCTTATACACACAGAAAAATTATTTTTATTTTTTAAACTTTATATATCTTCTGGCGATTCGATACGCACTCCGTTTTGTAACGCAATAAAAAACAAAAGAAAACAAAATGCAATATATGTTACAGTTTGTAACCGACTTGTAACACAAATGTAACACAGTGTTTTTAAATATACAATAGTTTTTTACATTATTTCCCCCCTTTCTATATTTTAAAGCGTTAATCAGGTTCCAAGCCTTAATGTAATACGTATTTTCATAACAATCACGCTAAAAAAAGAATTTACATTTTTGATTAAATTGAAGGATATACCCCCTTAAAAAGAAAAAATACGCTATTCTTTCCTATGAGCCTATAGGAAGAAAGAATAACGTATTTTTCAAAAATGAGTTCTTTTATACAAACGCTTTAGTTCTATATCACAATTAAAAGGGCAATCAACGCTAATATAGCTGGAAGCCCTTGTTTCACAATAATTGATTTATTAGATGTGAAACCGCCGAACAGAGCTGCTACTACCACACACATTACAAAAAATAATTGAACCATATAACCAATTGAATTGAAACCAAGTATAAGTCCCCAAATGAGACCAACGGCTAAAAATCCATTATATAAACCTTGGTTTGCAAACATAATGGCTACGTTTCGATCTCCTTCTAAATGCTCAGGTAATTTAAAAGCACGTTTTGCCACTTTTGAATTCATAAAAAACATTTCGAGGATCATGATAAATAAATGTTCTAATGCTACGATTCCGACTAAAATAGCTGCGATTATTTCCACAGTATTGTGCCCCCTCTATCTTCGCTTTAATCTTATAGCTTATATAAAAATCCGACATCGTCTGAATAACACGTTTTCAAAAATTCCTCCTTCTTACTTATTAAAACATTAATTGACATATCAATATTTGATATGTCAATTAATATACAACTCCCCTTTTAGTTTTGCAAGTTTTTTTGCTCAATTCGTTTTATCCCACTTTAATGGGCAGTAAGACCACCATCTCAAAATTCAACGAGAGCAAAGAATTTAAGTGGGGATCAACTGCCCATTAAAGTCCGATTAGTTCAACTAATAATCAGTGGGGATGAAGAAAACCCAAACTGATTAAAGTTTCACTTTATTTTGTTCCATCATCTTTAAATCAATTCAAATCCTATGTTAGCTCCCTAGAAACTATACTGTTTTTTAATAACTCCATAAAAGGAATCAGCTATATCGTCAAAATACATTATTCATTATTTTCACATAAAAAACAGCCCGCCTTCCGCAAAAGACGAGCCATTCCATTTAATTTTCACTTATTCTCTTCTTATACCAATCCTGCATTCTCTCCGCATCTTCTACTCTCGTATGCTCTAATTTATAACTTGATGATGCACTGGAAAACTTATACGTACATAAATCCGCGCGGCGCTGGAAATAGGATTGCGTCTTCTCCATTGATTGGACGTGTCTTCTTCTGACAAGTCCGGTATATTTTCCGACGCTGCGATATACAAGCGTAATTTGCTCTCCATTTACACTGTAACCATTTGTTTTAAATGTTGCGTATCCAAGTGTAAAGATGAGGATCGCGAGCGGAATGAGTGCCCACATAATGAAGTGCTTTTCAAAGTATATACTTATTCCAATAAGCGGGATAGCTAACATTGCGAAGAAGATGAAGCTATCAATGAGATAGCGGCGTAATGCTGCTTTTGGTAATGAAATAATATTTGTATTCAGTTCGTATGGTAGTTGTAAATGCACGAGTAACTGTTGTACTCGGTCTTTTCGAATGATTGGATGGAGTGTAACTTTCTCCTCTTTCCCCTCACTTTGAATAACTTCTACTTGCACAGCACAATAGCCGAACATTTGACGGAAAATGCCTTCTTTTATCGTAATCCCTTGAATACGATGTAACTTTAGGACGAGTTCTTTTTTCTCAAGTAATCCTTGTGAAATGCGGACTTCGTCATTTTTTCGATTTACTGTGAAATCTCCATGTTTTAGCGCATACCCGATTGTAGATATAATCCACGAAAGGGCAAGCAAAATAGCTACCATGAAAATCCAGCCATATATATCATGTTTCATTACATACGCCTTTACGCTATTCTCTATCCATTTCGGAATATACTCATCTACTTGGTGATACACGAAAAAGATTAACGAGAATAATAGCCCAAACTGACCCGATGTAACAGAGGCTAATAAAATTTCCTTCCAAGTCAATTTATATTCTGTCGTTTGTTTTTCTTCTGTAATGATTTCTTTTTCTACTGTATTTTCTATTGCTTCGTCTACCGTTTCTTCTGCTTTCACTTCTGGAGTTGGCTCATTGAGTAAGGAAATAAGCTCCTTCGCCTCATCTTCCTTAATTCCAGCTAAGCTTACTTCTGCATCATCGCCTCCGCCAGCTGTTTCGATTTGAATTTTCTTTAAGCCAAGCATTTGATATAGCACGTTAGAACTTGTATTAATCGTTTGCACACGTTCTTTATTTAAGTAGCTCTCCTTCTTCACAAAGAGACCTTGTTTCACATGTAATACGTTATTTTCAACCCAATACGTTGTGTAATACCATTTTTCAAACGCTGAAAAAACGGTGAGTAAACCGAATGCAGCGGGAATTAAATACCAAAACGGAAATTTTCCGTTTAAACTAAACATGAAAATAATGAGTGGGATAAAGTCTGTTATTTTTAATTCTAATAACATCGTGATTGGATGCTGCCTCTTATACATCCTCATCACTCACTTTCGCTAATTCTGCAATTTTCATTTTCAACATTTCTGCTTCATACATCGTTAAGCCTGGGATGCTGTGAGAAGTTGCTGCTGTTGAAATGTGTAATTCTGCTAAGCCATATTTTCTCATAATCGGCCCTTGTTCAATCGTAACGTGCTGTACACGAATCATCGGTACTAATACGCGCTTTACGACGAAAAGGCCGTGCTGAATTTCAAGTTCTTCTTCATTTAGTTGGTAGCTGTAATAACGCTGACGTAGTTTTGGGAATACGAAGTACTCCAATGGTGCTAACGCAACTGTTAACCCGATTAACACGTACAAAATCCACGCCCACCAATCAAACTTTATCATAAGGAAAAGGTAAGCTAAAATGACAAGAATACCGATCCCTTCTTCTATTACAGCCCGAACTTTCCACACCTTGACCATGTCAGGGTGAATTTCATTTTTCAATGGCTCCATGTAACCACTCCAAATCTAGTAATCTAATATATAAATAGTCTCAATCTATATTTTACGTAACCTTACAGAAAATTGAATTTTAATCTTCTTTCTTCTCAGGAATAAAATATCCGAACCAAAGTAGCCAAATGAAACCGATTAACTTCATCCAACTTCCATCCGCTTGAAAAGCTTCAATCATACCTGGTATTTTATAAATCCCAATAAATCCAAGAAAACCGAGCCACCAGTTTTTTTGCATTTTCATCTTTATCCCTCCTTCATGACGTTTTTCACATTTCGAATCCAAATTTCTTTATACTTTAGCTGAAATCCCATGAGCATGTAGTTGCTCATATTATCGATCACAAGCGCCAACGTATGAGCATTTTCTTCCGTTGCCTGTTGTGACACAACGTCAAGTTCCACACCTTTCTTCAATAAGTCGTGGAAACCATTTAAAAACTCTTCTTGTATTTCAAATAAGCGTTTCTGATACTTTTCATTTCGCGCCGCAGTTACGATAAATTCATTTATGACACGTAGTATTCCTTCTTGTCCTTCATACTCAGAGAGCATATGTAAACCATCTGCGATTAACTTTTCTGCAAAATTTTCTCTCGTATATTGCTCTTTATCAAAATAACTCATGAAATGATACCCAGAAAAAATTTCTTCAAATAAAAAGTCCACTAACGCTTCTTTAGAAGAAAAATGATAATAAATAGCCGGTTTTGAAATACCTACCTCTTTCGCAATCATGGAAAGGCTCATCTTCTCAATGCCGTGCTCTGCCATAAGTTTAAATGACGCCTCTACAATGTTTTGCGATGTTTGTAAATTCTTTGTCATACTGTACCTCACTTGTTTTTACTTACCGGTCGGTAAGTAAATTATAAAATGAAACAAAATGATTTTCAAGTTAGTTAGCGCTTCAGAAGGTATTTATTGGAAAATGAAGAAATTTATAAAGTAAACGCAACATATAACAATAAGGAGGATATCATATGGGACTTGGTGGTAAAGGCGGTAGTGGTGGCACTGGCGGCGGTGAAGCTGGACAAGCTGGTAAGAACGGATTTTCATTCATCATTGTACTTTTTATCGTATTGATTATAGTTGGAGTTAGCTATATCGGACTTAGCTTCTAAGAAAAGGCGCCCTACATTACACATGTAGGACGCCTTCCTTTTAATCCTTATTCAATAATCGCATACGATAACAATTCATCGTTACTTCTCCAAGTCTTTGCAATAATTGATAGTTCGCATATGCGCCGACCGGGGCACCGATTATTGGTACGAGCTGAAGCATTTTGGCTAAATCGATATAGTCTCGGTACTCTGTTTGGAACTTTTCCCAGTCCATATGATTTTCTTCTTCTGTATCCCACGTTTCGATTGCTTTCCATATTTCTTTTCGGTGGTCGTCACTTGAAAAGGCAAGCTGGAAAACGTGAAGGATAAAAAGGCGCTCTTCTTTGTCGCTCGTATCAAATCCGTACAATGTTGCTGCATCGAATAAAAATTTAATTTTAATACCGAGTAGAAGCGGAAAGTCAGCAAGGCCAAGGAGAATACCGCCTGCTCCCGTCCCTGCTCCTTCTGCCGCTGCTATTTTTTTGTACTCATCCATTTTTTTACGTACTTCGTCGTCTCGTCTTTGCAATGACCAGTTCGTCTCTTTTAATTTCGGCTTTATAAAGTTTGATCCGGCGCTAATTGTTTGTACCATCATCCGAATCGTTTCTGTTAATACTTTTTGTACTTTCGCCGGAATAAGCTGTTGTACTTTCGTCTGCACTTTCTTTGAGAACCGTGTCATCATAGAAGAATCTTTCATGAATGTAGCTTTCCACTGCTCCAGTTCTTTTATAACCTTTTCTTCATATGTAATCATAGGTTCATTCCCTTCAATTTAAACGCTCAATACGTTTTGCCCCGTATTGATAAACGAAGCCGATACTAAATACTATGCTTACGACTAATAAAATTCCCGTCATCATGAAATCTTTCGTCGCTAGTAGAAATATGATTGTAAAGATAATACTACCTGTAATAAGGATCGCATTTAATAAAGTAAGGAAATCTTTCTTCTTCTCTTCTCCGCCTACTGGGTACAAATCAAGCCAAATTTTCATGCGGTGATGTTTCCATAAAGTTAATAGCTGATAACCGATTAAGTATAGGAAGATAAGGCTTACGATAAATCGTCCATATAAAAACGGAATGAAGTAAAGAATAACTCCGCCAAGAGCGAGCAGGCGCACATATAAGCCAAAATAATTACCAGATCTTAAGAAAGTTCTCGTATATAAGTATAAATATGTACGCTTTTCGCCGATCATTGAAAGAATAAAATCAAGCCATTTTCTACGTGCTACTCTCTCTTTTAATGCTGGTACATCAACGAACATATTCGCGATGCGGTACAACAGCATCATCTTCTTACCTTCTTCAGAAATTAAATATTCCCAGTTTAACGGCTTTCCCTTCACCATTTGATACATAATCGCAAGGTATAACACCATGAGAAGGACGATTCCAGCAATAAAGATAACGGAAGTACGTTCTACAAGGAAATACACAAATAAGGCGTTTAAAATAAATCGAATGAACCAATCGGCTCTTTGTATATTTTGATCTGTTAAAAATGACTTTTCCCACGCTACAAATAAATTCCACGCTTTTACAATGACAAACGCGATTACAATCCATATGTAAGTCGCTCCTGTTTGCTTCATTTGCTGGAAGTATAACGGAGCAAGCGCTGCCGCTACAATTGCGATTATGTACAACTGAATCATAAACGTAAAAAGAAACGCCTTTGTAAAATATGGTTTTAATTTTTGTTCAACTGGCAGTAAGTAAACGAGATCCGCTTCTTTTAATAACGTTTGAATAGATCCGGCCGTTAATACGAATCCAAGTAACACTGCCATAACGAGCGCAGTCGGAAACGAAGGTGTTAACGTTTGTAACCATTGCTGGTAATAATACGCTCCTGCGCCGATGATGAATACGAAAATAAATTTTAAATGATCATTAAATACGTATTTACTATATGTACGAACTTCTTGTAGAAAGTGACGAAATCGTTCTTTCCATAACGCTGTGCTATTCATAATCTTCTTCCTTCGTTAATGCAATATAAATATCATCTAACGTTGCACCTGGCATATGAAACTGTGATTGCAGCTCAGATAACGTTCCCTTCGCTCTTACTTCGCCTTGATGCAAAATTATGAACGAATCACAATAACGCTCTGCTGTCGCTAAAATATGTGTACTCATTAAAATACCCGCACCGCTCTTTTTCATTTGATCCATCATTTGAAGGAGTGATTGAATCGCTAACGGATCAAGCCCAACGAACGGTTCGTCCACAATATAAAGAGATGGCTCCACTAAAAATGCACTCATAATCATTACTTTTTGTTTCATCCCTTTTGAGAAATGAGACGGAAACCATTTCAAACGATTTTTCATACGAAATTCTTGTAATAATTGTCCTACACGTTCTTCATATTGTTTTTCATCTACACCGTAAGCCATCGCTGTTAACTTCAAATGTTCTTCTAGCGTTAGCTCATCATATAATACTGGTGTTTCTGGGATGAACGAAAAACTAGAACGGTACGCTGTCATATCATCACGAATTGTTTTCCCATTAATTGTGACAGTTCCTTTTTTCGGTTCCATTAAACCGATAATATGTTTAATCGTCGTACTTTTACCCGCTCCATTTAAACCGATTAAGCCGACAAGTTCGCCTTTATTCACAGAGAACGAAACATCTTTTAATACAGGTCGTTTCGTATATCCTCCTGTAACATTTTCTACACGCAATAACTCGCTCATACGACACCACTTTCTTCATTTATATTCGTTCTATATTTATCTTACCAAAAATTACACTGTACTACATAGTATCGATGCGTTCAAAAAAAATTTAAATTTGTTCGCATATATTATTACGAAAGCGGACATCATAATTATTGAAGAAGGAACACATTGAAAAAGCGACCACCTATTGATGAGTACAACAACATAGTGAAGTCATCATGAAATGGGGTGTCCATGTTGGACAAAGAAATTTACACATAACCAGATCATTTGTTTCATTTTCGAAACGGGGTGTCTCTGAAAGAGCATATACTGTTTTAAAAAATAAACAATTTCATTTTATAAAAGATTGCAATTCATTTCACTTGAAAATGGGGTGTCTACGGCAGAAACTTTAGCCGATTTACCGTGCATTTCTTAAATAAATGAGGTGTCTGCGAAACGTAAATTACGATAATGCTTTTTCAATCCCTCTTCAGAAAACAGGAAGCTGAGTCAGCTTCCTGTTTTTCGTGTTTGTTCTCTTATGTAATTATGGTAAAATACGGCTAAGGATATTTGAAAGGATGAGATCAATGAATCATACAGCGGACAATTGTATTTTTTGTAAAATTATTGACGGGCAAATCCCTTGCTCAAAAGTATACGAAGATGAACATGTGCTTGCATTTTTAGATATTAGTCAAGTAACAAAAGGACATACTCTTGTTATTCCAAAAGTTCACAAACAAGACATTTTTGCGTTAACGCCAGAAATCGCATCACACATTTTTTCTGTCGTTCCGAAAATCGCAAACGCGATTAAAGCAGAGTTTAATCCAGTTGGCTTTAACCTACTTAACAACAACGGTGAAAAAGCTGGACAAACTGTGTTCCACTTCCACCTTCATTTAATTCCACGCTACGGTGAAAACGATGGTTTCGGTGCTGTTTGGAAATCACATCAGAATGAATACACTATGGAAAATTTACAAAACATCGCAAGTACAATTGCAAATAGCGTGAAATAGTGACACTATAATAAGTAGTCATACATAACAAGCCACTTTCCTAAAGTGATTAAATATGGCACGGCTTGTTTCTCCACTTAAGATGCCAGGGACTGCATACTTTCCTTTCCCTCGTCTTAAAGATATGCATATTTTTTCACATCATGAATACGAACAAAAAATAAGGAGGTCTCCTTTTATGTCAAAAGCTAAATCCTTTATTACAGGTGTCATTTGCGGCGGAGCAGTTGCTGGACTAGCTGTTCTTTTCTCAACTCCTTCTTCTGGCAAAGACATGCGCGGTAAGTTAAAAGAAAAAGGAAATGATATTAAAAAGACTTTAGCTGATATTACAGCTGATACAAAATTATTAAAACGTCAAATCGTTGAAACTGCTTCAGAAGGTAAAGAAGTGTTCCAAGAATTAAAAGACGACATGCACGATACACTTTCTAACTGGAAGCAAGATATTTATCAAAACAAACGACATATTGAGCAAGAGATTTTGGACATTCAAAAATCAATTGAGAAACTACAAGAAGCTGTTCCGGAAAAAGCGTAAACAAATTCCTGCTTAGTTTTTTGCATATAACAAATATTTTTTATATAAATTGACCTTAACACGGCATATCACATAGATATGCCGTGTTTTTATGCATTTACAATATATGTTATCACTTAACATGTATGGACAACACATGTATTCATGACTTATAAACCGCTTCCATAGTTATGCATGATTTGTATAGAATGTCATTTTTTTAAAAAATTTTCACAATTCTCACAAAAAGACTTTATTAATTTTTATTTTACTGGCATAATAGATAGTAATGAAAAAGAATGTTAAAGTGGGTGAGTATATGAAAAGTGGAGAAAAAGATTACTCGGTAAAAGAAGCAATGATTTTCAGCCAACGCATTGCTCAATTATCGAAAGCGTTATGGAAATGTGTAGAGAAAGATTGGCAAATGTGGATTAAACCTTATGATTTAAACATTAATGAGCATCATATTTTAACAATCGCTTATCATTTAAAAGGGGCTTCTATTTCTGAGATTGCTAAGTTTGGAGTTATGCACGTATCAACGGCGTTTAACTTCTCGAAAAAGTTGGAAGAACGCGGCTATCTTGTATTCTCGAAAAAAGAAGATGATAAACGAAATACGTACATCGAAATTACAGACAAAGGGGAAGAATTACTACTTCGCTTAATGGAGGAGTATGACCCTGAAAATAATTCAGTGTTTAATGGGGCTCTTGCACTTCGTAATTTTTATGGGAAGTTCCCAGAAAATATCGAACTGATTGCTATCTTGCGTAACATTTACGGACAAGACTTCATCGATATTTTTGAGAAATCATTAGAAGATATTGAAGAGAACTTTACAGAATCCGATCAAAAGTTAGTTAAGAAATAATCTATTTATTTTTTGCAATCATGCTTAAGAATTCATTCATAAGCGGTTTGAATAAACCTTGTTTTGCTAGCGCTTCCGCAGTTTCGTGTACTTCGAGCTGATGTGGAAGCGCTTTTTCAAATTGATCTAATAACGCATCAAACAAAAGAAGTCCTTCTGCTTTCTCCGCTACATATTGTTCGTTCAGCTTTTCACAAAGATGTAGTATACGTTCAACATCTTTTTTACGAGCTTTTTTCTTTATGATCAAAGAATAAAATGGACACTTTTCTTCATCAATCATTTTAAATAGTAGGTCTACGTAGTATTCAGCTTGTTCTAATCTTCTAACAACGTCCATTTTCTCCCTCACTTTCTAACACAAAGTCTTCTATTTCTGAATTTTATAACACGAACAAAATATCGTATGATACAATATATAAAGTATATGTATTTTAGCCAAAAGGAGGTCTCGCCTCATGACACTTATAACAGTTGTTTTTGTCGCATTCGCACTTCTTGTTATATTTTACACGAATTTCATGACACATACACTGTGTGAACGAAAACAAATATCTGCGAGCCGCCAACCCGGTGTCTTTCGGGTTATTAATGTATGTATAACAATTTTATTAATTTCTAGTTATATAGAAATTATATTTCATGGAAAGTGAGGAAGGAAAGCCTCTTCCTCACTTTTTTCCTCTATAAGCAAATTATACCTACTATAACCAATAAAATAAACAGTACAAGTAATAAAATAAGTTGAGAATTCATCCCCATCCCCTCCTCTATTCTGTATATGCGGCATACGCCCAATATGGTACACCTTCAAAATCTGACACGTACTGGTTAATTTTTCTTTATCAATATGAAAACACGTCGAAATATGATATATTAAATTTTGTACATATTGCTTATACTATGAAATAAATGACACGCATCTTAACTTTATCCTAAAGCCTCGGTAAGCCCTGTTAAGCGCGCTTTACCAACAAAAAAAGCAAAAGTATCAGTGAGACTTAATCGGGCTCTGATGAACTAAAATTCATTGGTATAGGATAAATTAAAAATACATAATAGTAGGAGTGTTTATCGAATGAAGAAAGCTATGCTTGCCTTAGCCGCAACAAGTGTAATCGCATTATCAGCATGTGGAACATCATCATCAGACAAAATCGTTACATCTAAAGCTGGTGACATTACAAAAGAAGAATTCTACGAGCAAATGAAAACACAAGCTGGTAAACAAGTACTAAATAACATGGTTATGGAAAAAGTACTTATTAAAAACTACAAAGTTGAAGACAAAGAAGTAGACAAAAAGTTCGATGAAATGAAAAAACAATACGGTGATCAATTCGATACACTATTAAAACAACAAGGTATTAAAGAAGAAACGTTAAAAACTGGTGTACGTGCTCAATTAGCGCAAGAAAAAGCTATTGAGAAAACAATCACTGATAAAGAATTGAAAGATAACTACAAGCCTGAAATTAAAGCAAGCCACATTCTTGTAAAAGATGAAGCAACTGCGAAAAAGGTAAAAGAAGAACTTGGACAAGGTAAATCTTTCGAAGAGTTAGCAAAACAATACTCTGAAGATACTGGTTCAAAAGAAAAAGGTGGAGACTTAGGATTCTTCGGACCTGGCAAAATGGTTAAAGAATTCGAAGAGGCTGCTTATAAACTGAAAAAAGATGAAGTAAGCGAACCTGTGAAATCACAATTCGGTTACCACATCATTAAAGTAACAGACATTAAAGAGCCAGAAAAATCATTCGAACAATCTAAAGCTGACATCAAAAAAGAAATCGTTCAAAAGAAAGCACAAGATGGCGAATTCATGAACGACCTTATGATGAAAGAAATCAAAAAAGCTGACGTAAAAGTTGACGATAAAGATTTGAAAGATCTTTTCAAAGAGCAAAAAGCTGACGCTAAGAAAGACGAAAAGAAATAATGAAAAGCTCGGGATTAGCCCGAGCTTTTTTGTTTGCCCTCTTTTTGCGGTACGTTACGTCCGGATTCGGTAAATGAAATTATATAGTTGGTCCTTTGAATAAATTATATCAGCGATTTTTCAATTATATCGACCGCAACTCCAATTATATCGGCGATTTTCATAATATATCGACTTACCGACAGAAACCGACAATAACCGCGAATCCCTCTTAAAACACAAAAAAACCTTGATCCACGTAGCATGGAACCAAGGTTTATCTTATTATCATTGATTAAATTAAAAAACTATGTTAAATTAGTACAGAAACACATTTTACAAAATACAAAGAACATATTTATCCGTATCTTAATTGTACACCAAAACACATCTTCAGTCAACCTCTATTTTTCACTTTTAAAGGAGTGCTTACCGTATGAACAAAAAACTTGATTTAGAGCAAAAACGATTGGATACCGTAATTGAAACAATTACGGAGCAAATTGATAAACTGGAAAACGAAACTGGCAGACGCCGGGCAGAAGTAATCAATATTCGTAAACACTTTTGGGATGATGTGAAAGTGAACACTGATACTTTTGATGATTATCTGGAAACAGTTATCAACTTAAGGCAACAAGCTCAGTCACTAGCTGTCACACAAATTACTCATAAGCACACCTTTAATCGACTTGCCGCATTAAGACGCATGCATAAAGCACCTTATTTCGGAAGAATTGATTTTAAAGAAGAAGGAGAACCTGCTGCGGAGAAAATTTATATCGGTGTAGCCACGCTTACTGATGCAAGCGGAGAAAACTTTCTTATATATGACTGGCGCGCACCTATTTCGAGTGTGTACTATGATTATCCACCAGGACCGGCTGAATACAGTACACCAGGAGGCGTAATTCACGGTAATGTGGAGAAAAAATTACAATACATTATTCAAAATGGCGAGATTGATTCTATGTTCGATACGAGCCTTACAATTGGTGATGAGATCTTGCAACAAGCGCTCGGAAAAGGTACGAACAAACATATGCAAAGTATCGTTGCTACAATTCAGCGCGAGCAAAATGAAATTATTCGTCACGATGAAGGCCGACTTCTTATCGTGCAAGGAGCTGCTGGTAGTGGTAAAACATCTGCTGCCCTTCAGCGAATCGCCTACTTACTATATAAATATCGCGAATGGCTAAAAGCGGATCAAATTATTCTCTTCTCCCCTAACTCTATGTTCAATAGCTACGTATCTAACGTACTACCTGAACTCGGCGAAGAAAATATGCAGCAAGTGACATTCCAAGAATATTTAAACCATAGACTAAGCAAGTCATTTGATGTTGAAGATCCTTATGAGCAATTAGAATATATGCTAACTGAAACGAATAGCCCTACCTATAAAACGAGAAATGCGAGCATCCGATTTAAGGCATCTACTCAATTTTTCGAAATGATTAGAACGTACAGAGAATCTCTTGAATCTTCAGGCATGCTATTTAGGGGAATGAAATTTAGAGGAAAGTTAATTGTTTCTGCTAAAGAAATTACAGAGCAGTTTTACAATACCGATTCCTCCCTCCGCTTCCATAATCGAATTGAAAAGTTAACGGATTGGCTAAATAAACAAATAGATGAAATTGAAAAAACAGAACTGAAAAAGCCTTGGGTAGAAGAGGAAATTGAATTACTTAGTAAAGATGAATATCAAAAGGCTTATAAATATTTACAAAAAAAAGGTGAGTTTGACGACAACTCCTTTCAAGATTTTGAAAAAGAAACGAGAGTACTTGGACGTATGATTGTCCGTAAAAAATTGAAGCCACTGCGTAAAGGCGTTCAAACATTACGCTTTATCAATTTCACGGGCATATATAAACAACTTTTCACAGATGCATCATGGGGGACTGGAGAAAAACCGAAAGAATGGGATGACATTTGTTCTTTAACGGTGAACATGCTCGATGAAGGAAAACTATATTACGAGGATGCGACTCCATTTTTACTTTTAAAAGAGTTAATTGAAGGCTTCCAAACGAACAGATCGATTAAACACGTACTCGTAGACGAAGCGCAAGATTATTCGCCGTTTCAGTTCGAGTTTTTAAAACGTCTCTTCCCTGCCGCAAGAATGACAGTACTTGGAGACTTTAACCAAGCGATATTTGCTCATGCGAGTGAAACGGTGAATTTCGATACACTTACGAATTTATACGGACCAGACGAAACGAACGGCATTAACTTAACCCGTAGCTATCGCTCAACAAAACCAATCATTGAATTTACACGTGCTCTCGTACCGGAAGGCAAGAACATTCACGCCTTTGAACGTGACGGTGAGAAACCTACAGTGACGAAAGTATCAAATGATAGCGAACTGCACAAACATATTACTGCCAAAGTTGCTGAACTACAAAAACAACAGCACAATACGATCGCAATTATATGTAAATCTGCAGCTGAAAGTGCCGCTGCCTACGAAGCACTTAGTCATATCGAGAATATTAAACTTGTGAAAAGTAACTCTGCCGAGTATGAGCAAGGCATCGTCGTGATCCCCGCTTATTTAGCGAAGGGTATTGAATTTGACGCTGTTATTATTTACGATGCTTCTAAAGATGTGTACAGTGATGAGAGCGTTCGTAGATTGTTCTACACTGCTTGTACGCGCGCAATGCATGAATTACAACTTTATAGCGTTGGCGAGGTTAGTCCTTTTATACTTGAGGCTGATTCGGAGAGTTTTGAACTTATTACAACACCTTGATAACAATCAAGGTGTTTTCTTTTTTATGCAGGACTTACACCTTTAAAGTAGAATATGTCAGTTTATAAAAAAGTTAAGGAGCGAAAAGATGAACCATTATTTTATTGCTATTTATGACGGTGAGTTTCCTACCGAAAAATTACATACCATTTTAAAATCTAAACACACTTTTACTGACCTAAACGTCCGCACCATTTCAATCTCCTCACCAAGACCTTTCACATTATTAGTTGGCGAAGAACACGATGCACTTACAACTGAACTTACAGACAAATACCACTTATTAACGAAAGAGTTGCAAACACTCAAGCAGCAAGAAAAGTACTACTATGTATACGATTATAAAATTAGAAAGACCATCGAGAATCCTACCCAAAAATGCTTTCCATTCGCACAAATCAATATAAGTGTTACGAAATTCCATCAGATGATTCAAAAAGTAAAAGACTTAAAACGCCCTGTATTTGCAGGCTATAACATCATTTTTCATGATGCAGACATTCTTACGATTGACGTACTTCTTTCTTCACCTTTACTAGATCCTAATACTTCTGAAAAAGATGCGACAGAATATGCTTATTTACAGCAGCTAGCTGAATCAATTTCTCGTTCTGAATTATGTACTTCTATAAAAGCAAGTGCACTTATTTAAACACGAAAAGAGGGTTATTTATCATCCCCCCCTTTTGCTATCTATTTACGTTTGTACTTGATCATAATAATAAATACCTTTATATGCAACTTATAATAAGTATCAAGGTGTCTTTCTCATTCTAAACGACATATCTTTACGTCGATATACACTCAGCACAATTCCCATTATAAATGCATGAAACAGAGTTGGTATCAATCCGTAGCTAATAAAAGGTAATGATATAGAAAAACGTGGTAATATCCCGAGAATCATGCCAACGTTACAAATGAAATGGATTGTGAAAAGAGTCACTCCACCAACGAGAAGCAATTTACCATAGCCATCATTGATTTTATAAGCTATGTTCATTATTCTTACTGCAAAAAGAGACAGAATCAAGACAAGAACTAGCGCAAGCCCATATCCATAATAGTAAGTCAAACTCGCGAATACAAAATCAGTATGGGCAGCAGGGATAGCCTTTATATTTCCATATGTACCAAACCAACCTGCTGAAGACATCGCCTCTTTCAAACGTAAATACCATAGATCATGCTCCGAGTTTATAAATCCTAAAATTCTAGCTATCCGGTATTCTTTTACAGCAGACCAGGAAAATAGATCCCTAATAATAAAGGGTAAAACTGGTAATATTGTAATGAGCCATGCCGTTTTCTTTCCTAGCTTACTCCACCAAAGCATAACGAATACCATCGTAATATAGATGAAAATTGGTAAAAGAATTGATGTAGCTGAAAATAGATATAAAGAAAATACGTACAACATGAGAAGATGTATAAACTTCAACCTACTATTATTGAAAAAAGAAGCCCAAGCTAGAAAAAAGAATGGTATCGTCATTAAACAGTCAATTTTGATAGGGCCAATTTTTATTATTGCTTCCCCAATCACGTAACCAGTTGGAAAACATTTTATAGCTAACAAGATAAGTACACCGATTGTATAAAACAGCCATCCGAGTCTTTCTAATTTCCGGTAATCAATCAGCATCATCACTACAACTGTTGCAACACCGAGAATAACAAAAATCACCTTATTCAGTAGTAAATCATTTGTATGTCCAAAAGCTATAACCGGCAAGAACCCTAATCCCATCGCAATCACTAATAAACCAATTAAAAACCAATCCACCTTTGGCTTATGTAGTTTGTTCAGTTCCCGGCCAAGTTTAATTGGACTCCCCATTTGCTCAACAGCCTTATCTTCAGCAACTTCCTCACTTAACCCTTTATCCATCCACATATTCTTTGCCTGTTTCAAGTGAAAATTCAGTTCAGTTGCTACTAAGTCCTTCGCTTCTTTTGATTTAATATGGTTCGTAACTTCTTTTAAAAAACGCTCCCCTTTTTTGTTCAATTTTTTCTCACTCCTGTACAAATCCTTTTAATATAAATTGTGCCTTCGTAGCATTTTTCTCTGCCTTCCGCAGCATCTTGTTTCCTTTATCATTTAATTGATAATATTTCGCTCCTGCATGATCCCAGCTAGATTGGATAAAGCGATTCTGTTCTAGACGATGTAATAACGTGTATAGAGACCCTTCATCCCCTTCGAATTTTTGAATCCCTCTCCCGCGCAGTAACTGCATCAATTCATAACCTGTTTTTTCATTCATAAGAAGTTGCAACACTGCTAAAAGGATATCTTCTTCCTTTTCGGACGATTGATTGATTTTTTCACGCACTCGTTTTCGATGTTGATCAGAAAAACTCAAATGTTTAAACGTTGTATTCTCCATTGATTTTCGCAGGCCTTTTAATCGATCTTCCATTTGATTATTCCTCCAATCCTTTCTTCAAAAGCTCCTTCGCTTTTTTCAGCCTCGTTTTTATCGTATTTTCCTTCACATCTATTACAATCGCAATCTCTTTAATTGATAATTCTTCATAATAAAATAGATAAATGACTTCTCGATATTTGATCGGTAAATTCATTACTGCAGACGCGAGCTCACGGTCCTCCGCATTTTGCATAACAGTTTGTTCGACACTATCATTTTGAACCCCCATATAAGCAGATTCATCCTCTGTCACGATCACCTTTTTGTTATACCAACTTTTTATATAGTCCTTACATTGATTAATCGCAATTCTCCATAACCACGTTTTCACATTCGAATTCCCTTTATATGTATGAAGAGATTTATAACATTTCACAAATATATCTTGCGTTAAATCCTCCGCAACCTCTTTATTATTTACATATGAATACACAAGCTGCAGAACTTCTTGTCCATACTTGTTCATTATTTCGTCGATAAGGTCTTCCTTATCTTCTATTTCAAACGCTTCTATCGTTAATTCATCCACATCATTTCCTCCTTCCCATATATTAGACGACGCACTGTATGGAAAAGTTTTATAAATTCACAAAAAATACAGAGGGTAATAACGTTTTTTATAAAACACTTCCTCAGCAACTTACATATAATAAACCGAATAGTCGTTACAATACATTCACCTAAAGAGCGCCTCTCTCCCAAGGCGCTTTTTAGGTTTGTAATAAGGATTTTGTGTTAGTTTTCTATGGTCAAAATTCCCCCTCACCACTAAATGAAAATGAGGACCCATTTAATCGAGTTCTCCTTCTTTCTAACACTCACTTAAAAAATCTAATATTTCATGACCATACAAAGATGAATCGATACTATCAAAACCGATACATTCTTCATACAAGTGTAGTATTTGAAGTTCTATACATAACGCAGCTGTTTGTTCTTGTTGATTTATTGCTTTTTCTAGTTCTGCCGTGTATTTCATTTGAATGTTGTTATCAGTATCCTTATTTTTTAGTTATGTTTATTTAACAAGAAATAAAGTTGTTTATGACAAACCAACCATTTAAAACTAGGGCTTTTCATCCATTTGTCTTGTTCCCTATTTTAAAACATAATACAATTAAACTGTAACTTAATAAGCTATAACTAGTAGGTGTGGCAATCATCTCTTCCATTTCGAAAAAAGGGGGAGGTGATAATATGATCGCGATGTTTGTAATGAAATTAATGTACGGTATCCTAACCGGAGCTGGCGTTGTCATCGGTAGAAGATACGTCGGTCCGTGGCTAATTTCTGTATACAAAAAAGCGAGAACCACCCTGCTTCGTGGAAAAGGTAAGGGCGGTTCTCGGCTAAAACGTTAATGTAATTTTCTTATAACCGCACCTACTACCACCACAATAGCAAGTTAGGTTACAAAGGCAGAAGTTTCTCAGGCTTCTGTCTTCTTTATTTTATGCAAAATTCATACTATATACTCTACCATCATTGTAACACATTTTATTTATTTTTAGTCAAGATAAAAAACACCTAAAGAGTTTCTCTTCAGGTGTTTCTCTATTTTACGCTAATGCAGCTGCATGCTCTTGTTGATCTACAGGAATGACAGCGTCTGTTAATGCTTTTTCTAGTTCTGCTGTGTATTTCATTTGCTCTTCTTTGCTCCAGCCTAGTTTTGCAGCCATGTAGTTGATCACTGCTTCTTTCCACTCGTATACCCAGTGAATGTTGAAGAATACAGCGCCTCTGCGGCGTACGAAGAAGTCGACTGGTTTTGCTGTCATTTCGTAATCCATTGCGTATACAAGTGGGATTAGAACGTCTAGCGGCATGTTGTATTCTTTCGCTTCGTCTTTATGTTTTTTCGCTAATTCGAACAATACGTCAACGTTAGAGCCATAGAATTTCGCGAATTCTTCTGCTTGTGCTGTCGTTAAACCGTATTTCGTACCCTCGCCTGCTTTTTTCGCGATAAATGCTGGTAATCCTTTAGAACCATCTACATGTCCACCAGAGATTGGCATATGTTTCGTTGTGCTCTTCGGATATGCACTATGGCCTTCTTTTTGTAGTAAGTTCGTTACATAGTCTACTACCATTTCAGCCATTTTGCGGTATCCTGTTAATTTACCACCTGCGATTGTAATTAAACCAGATTCAGAAGTCCAAATTTCGTCTTTACGAGAAATTTCAGATGCACTCTTACCTTCTTCGTAAATTAACGGACGTACGCCAGCCCAGCTTGACTCGATGTCTTTTTCCGTAATTTTTACGCTTGGGAACATGTAGTTAATCGCATTAATGATGTATGTGCGATCTTCTGTTGTCATTTGTGGTACAGCTGCGTCTTTATCATAGAACGTATCTGTTGTACCTACATAAGTTTTCCCGCCGCGTGGAATCGCGAATACCATACGTTTATCTGGTGTATCGAAGTAAATTGCTTGCCCTAATGGGAAACGTTTTTGATCAATTACTAAGTGAACACCTTTTGATAACTGAAGTACTTTTCCTTTTTTCGAGTTATCTTTTTCACGAAGTGTATCTACCCAAGGACCAGCTGCGTTTACAATTTTCTTACCGTAAACTTCGTATACTTCACCATCTAGTAAATCGATTACACGTACACCACATACTTTTCCATCTTTATATAAGAAACTATCTACTTTTGCATAGTTAACAGCTTTTGCACCGTGCTCAATTGCTTCTTTCATTACTTCAATTGTAAGACGCGCATCATCAGTACGATATTCTACGTAGTAACCGCCGCCTTTTAATCCTTCTTGTTTTACAAGAGGCTCTTTCTTCAGTGTTTCTTCACGGTTAAACATTTTTCTGCGCTCGCTTCGTTTTACACCTGCTAAGAAGTCGTATACACGAAGACCAATTGATGTACTGAATGATCCGAACGTACCGCCTGTATGGAACGGAAGTAACATCCACTCTGGTGTTGTTACATGGGGACCGTTCTCATATACGATCGCACGCTCTTTCCCCACCTCTGCTACCATTTTCACTTCAAGTTGTTTTAAATAACGTAGACCACCGTGTACAAGCTTCGTTGAACGACTTGATGTACCTGCTGCAAAGTCCTGCATTTCAAACACAATTGTTGATAACCCGCGTGTTGCTCCATCTAATGCAATACCAGAACCAGTAATACCTCCACCAATTACGATCACATCTAATTCTTGTTTATTTACTCCGTTTAATACGTCTTTACGTTGTTTACTTGAAAATTTCATGGTAATTCCTCCCTTTGATAACGAAAAAAGAGACCACAAACTCCGCTATAGATTTCGCCTCTATAGCGTGTTGTGGTCTCTCCAAATCTCCTACCGAATTATTAACTTGTCACCATTATAACACTGTTTATGATTATTTGAAAGCTTTTGTTGCTTCAATTGCTTTTTTCCATCCAGCATATAGCTCTTCGCTTGTTTCCGCTTCCATTGTTGGTTCAAAGCGTTTGTCCATATGCCACTGTTCTTTAATTTCATCTTGGTTTTTCCAATATCCAACCGCAAGACCAGCTAAGTACGCTGCACCTAAAGCTGTTGTTTCATTGATCACTGGACGCTCTACAGGAACGTCTAAAATATCACTTTGGAACTTCATTAAGAAGTTATTTTTAACTGCTCCGCCATCAACGCGTAATGTTTTCAGTTCAATACCTGAATCTGCTTCCATTGCGCATAATACGTCTTTCGTTTGGTAAGCTAAAGATTCTAGTGTTGCACGAATGAAATGCTCTTTCGTCGTACCGCGTGTTACACCAAACATAGCACCGCGTACTTCACTATCCCAGTACGGTGTACCTAATCCTACGAATGCTGGTACAACGTATACACCGTCAGTTGATTCAACGCGATTCGCATATACTTCACTCTCACTTGCATCTTTAAACATGCGCATTCCGTCACGTAACCATTGAATTGCAGAACCTGCTACGAAAATACTTCCTTCTAATGCGTAGTTTACTTTACCATCTATTCCCCATGCAATTGTTGTTAATAGACCATGCTCAGAAGCTACTGCTTTTTCACCAGTGTTCATTAACATGAAGCAACCAGTTCCGTAAGTATTTTTCGCCATACCTTCACCGAAACAAGCTTGTCCAAATAATGCTGCTTGTTGGTCACCAGCTACACCGGCAATCGGTACATTTTGCCCGAAGAAGTGATAGTCAATTGTTTCTCCATACACTTCAGATGATGGACGTACTTCTGGAAGCATGCTCTTTGGTACTGTTAACATGTCTAGAAGTTCATCATCCCATTGTAAGTCGTGAATGTTAAACATTAACGTACGTGATGCATTTGAGTAATCCGTTACGTGCGCTTTACCACCAGATAGTTTCCATACAAGCCATGTATCAATTGTTCCGAATAATAGATCGCCGTTTTTCGCTTTCTCTCTTGCACCTTCAACGTTATCTAAAATCCATTTTACTTTCGTACCAGAGAAATATGCGTCAATTAAAAGACCTGTTTTTTCGCGAACCATTTCGCCATAACCTTTTTCTTTTAACTCATCACAAATTTCAGCTGTTTGGCGAGATTGCCATACGATTGCGTTATAAATTGGTTTGCCTGTTGTTTTATCCCATACAACCGCTGTTTCACGTTGGTTCGTAATACCGATACCAGCGATTTGTTCTGGTTTTACATCTGCTTCGCTTAAGCAAGTTGCGATAACCGCTAAAATAGATCCCCAAATTTCTTGCGCGTTATGCTCTACCCAGCCTGGCTTTGGAAAATGTTGTGTAAATTCTTTTTGAGCTGAATGAACAATTTCACCCTTTTTATTGAACAGAATTGCACGTGAGCTAGTTGTTCCTTGGTCTAATGAAAGAATATATTTTTTCATATCGGTTTCCCCCTTATGCTACTTTTCTACTATTTGTATTGCTTCCACTTTTTTTACTTGTCATATAAGAGATTGCTAGTACAATCACAGTTGCAATAATTACATAAATAAGTGCTGCGTTTTGTTTTCCTTCAAATACAACTTGATGGAATAATCCTGCAAGTGATCCACCTAAAATTGGACCTACTACTGGAATCCATGCATACTTCCAGTTTGAACCGCCTTTTCCTGCAATCGGAAGGAAGAAGTGCGCGATACGCGGACCTAAATCACGTGCTGGGTTGATTGCGTATCCTGTCGTTCCACCTAATGATAAACCAATACTTACAATTAAGAAACCTACGATAAATGGATTTAATCCATCTGCAAATTTATTTGCACCAATTGCTAATATACCAAATACTAAAACGAATGTTCCAATCATTTCACTTAAAAGGTTTGCAAATGTGTTCGGAATTGCTGGACCTGTTGCAAATACGCCTAACTTTGTTCCTGGATCTTCTGTTTCTTTCCAATGTGGTAAGTAATGTAAATATACGATAACTGCCCCGAT
>NZ_JAKUFF010000041.1:0-41040 GCF_022663305.1 Bacillus cereus group sp. BfR-BA-01408
CAAGGTACAGCAGAAGCCGATGTTATCAGATTAAAAGGTTTAGCGGAAGCAGAAGCGAAACAAAAAATTGCAGAGGCATTTGAGTTATATGGCCAAGCGGCAATTATGGATATGGTTCTTAAGATGCTTCCAAGTTATGCGAAGGAAGTTGCTAGTCCACTTAGCAACATTGATAAAATTACAGTTGTCGATACAGGCGGCGGTGGTAAAAATAGCGGCGCCGGAAAAGTTGCAGGTTATGCGACTGATTTAATGGCAACGATGCAAGAAACATTAAAAGCTTCTTCTGGCATTGATTTAAAAGAGTTATTAGAAGGATTTGCTGGAAAAGGAGCGGTTCAACAATTATCAAACGATAAACCTATTGTATCTGTAGTAGAAGATGAGAAAAAAGAAGTAGAAAAAGATAAAGAATAGTATAGTGGGTGGAACCTCTAGTAAGTGAGATACTAGAGGTTCTTCTGTGAATGATAATATTTCGAATAATGTACATTTTTATATATTGTTTTAATTATTTAATTTATATAGAATGAAAAAGGTATGTATTAATTCTTTAATAGAAAAAGAGATAAAGAGTTGATACGTTTTAATCGTATAATTTATATAAAGAAATTAAATGTAAGGTAATTACATTTAAAACGGTATGGAGGGGTAGAAATATGTTTCAAAGGAAATTAAGGAGAAGTAGTTTAAAAGCAAAGTTACTTGTATCATTTGTTATCATTTTAGTTCTTCCAAGTATTGTAATTGGTTGGACGTCTTATCAGCAAGCGAAGACAAACTTTAATGAAACAATTTTACAATCAGCGGAAGATAACGTAAAGATTTTAAATAATGTTATTAACAAAGAGATAGACAGTAAAAAGGTAGACGCAGTATATTTTACAAAGTTATTTAACGGAGTAAGTTACGGGACTGATCAGCTCCAAAATGTGCAAAATAAATTAGAAGAATATAATAAATTACATCCGGAAATAGAAGCAATTTATACGGGATCTAGTACGGGACAATTTATTCAATCACCGTCTATTCAAATGCCAGATGGATACAATCCTACCGAAAGAGATTGGTATAAAGAAGCAGCGAAAAAAAGCGGAGAAGTGGTTATCACAGCCCCATATAAGTCAAGTACAACAGGGAATATTGTTATTACAATAGCAAAACAAAATGAGGATAAGAGCGGTGTTCTCGGTATTGATTTAATTATTAATGACATTGTAAATACTTCAAAAATGGTCAATATCGGCAAAAAAGGATATGTAGCAATCTTCGACCAATCTAAACATGTAATAGCGCATCCGACGATGAAGCCAGGTGACAAAATAGAAGAAAAACTTGAGAAGGAATTTTACAAACAGGAAACAGGTGATTTTAAATTCAAACTTGATGGTGATGATCGCAATATTACCTTTATAACAAATAAGCAGACTGGATGGAAAATAGCAGGAATTATGCCTTCAAAAGAAATTATTGAAGCAGCTAATCCTATTTTCTATAAAACGCTAACTGTTATTGGTATTTCATTAATAATTGGTGGGATTTTAATTTACTTCATAATTGCCTCTATTATTAGTCCGTTAAAACAACTTGTTATATCATCGAAAAAGATTAGTGAAGGCGATTTAACAGAATCCATTACAGTTCATACTAAAGATGAAATTGGACAGCTAGGAGAAAGCTTTAATGAGATGGCAGCATCATTACAGAATGTCATTTCCAATATAAACACTTCAGCAAGTCATGTAGCGGCATCTTCAGAAGAATTAACAGCTAGTATGAAGCAGACAAGTGAAGCAACGGAACAAATTACACAAGCAATAGAGCAAGTGTCGAGCGGGGCTGAAATACAAACGAAAGAAGTTGAAGAAGGCGCAACATTATTAGAGGAAGTTACAGAAGGAATTCAGCGTGTTGCAGATAGTTCTTCATTAGTATCCACAGCATCTATGTATACGAAGAAAAAGGCTGAAGATGGTGGAAAGTTAGTTGAAAAAACTGTGAATCAAATGCAATTAATCCATGAGTCTGTTTCACAATCAGATAAAGTTATTGTTTTGTTAGATGATAAATCAAAACAAATTGGAGCAATTCTTGAGGTGATTCAACATATTGCAGAGCAGACAAATTTGTTAGCGTTAAATGCGGCAATTGAGGCTGCGAGAGCTGGTGAGCAAGGAAGAGGATTTGCAATTGTAGCAGATGAAGTACGAAAATTAGCTGAGCAATCAGGACAGTCTTCTACGGAAATTGGAAAACTAGTGAAAGAGATCCAATTTGATATAAAAGAAACGGTAAGTTCTATGAAGCAAGTTGGGACAGAAGTACAATCAGGACTTGTAGTTGCAAATGAAACGAAGCAAAGCTTTGCTGAAATATTGAAATCTACGGATGATACAGTTGTACAAATTGATAACATGGTAGATGTAGCGAAGCAAATGACGGTAGATGCAAGACAAGTAAGTGCATCTATTAATGAAATTGCAGCTACGATTGAAGAAAATGCAGCAAGCGTTCAAAATATTGCTGGTTCATCTGAGGAACAATTAGCTTCAGTAGATGAAATAAATGCAGCAGCAGTCCATTTATCACAAATGGCAGAAGAGTTACAAGAGATGATTGGTAAGTTTAAAGTGTAATAACGAATGTTAAGAAACGAGGTAATAATTTTACTTCGTTTCTTTTTTTATGAATAGAAAAAGAAATATAGAGTAACCATGTTATGATTAAGTATAATTAAAGAGACTGTATATTCTTTAAATTCTATCTTTAATCATGTTAGGGGAATGGTTTTGAAATTAAAAAAATTAAAACTACAACCGAGAATTACATTAACTATTAGTACACTAATTTTAGTTGTACTTCTGTTAACGAGTTATTTATTTTATTACATATTATCTGAAACGGTAGAAGAACAAATTGGGAAACGGGCTTTGCATGTTGCGAAAACAGTTGCTGCTATACCAGAAATAAAGGAAGCTTTTCAAAAAGAAAATCCAGCTTCTATCATTCAGCCGATTGCAGAAAAAATTCGAATTGATACAGATGCTGATTTTATTGTAGTTGGAAATAAAGAGGGGATTCGATATGCACACCCTAAGCGAGATAAAATAGGAGAAGCAATGGTTGGTGGAGATAACGAAGGGGTTCTATTAGAAGGGAAATCTTATGTTTCGAGAGCAACTGGATCATTAGGCCCTTCATTACGCGGAAAAGTTCCAATCCGTAATCAGGAAAATGAAATTATTGGCGTGGTGTCTGTTGGATTTTCAATGGACGATATTCATGGTGCAGTAGAAGTGTATGGAAAGCGTGTATTTTGGATTACAATAGCAGGTCTTTTAATTGGGATAATTGGTTCTATATATTTAGCAGGCAGTATAAAAAGAATGATGTTTGGTATGGAGCCAGAAGAAATTTCATCTTTATATGAAGAGCATAGTACAGTGATTCAATCTGTACGTGAAGGGATTATTGTTATTGATCAAAATGGGATGATTAGATTAGTCAATCAAGCAGCTTATGACATTCTTTCATTAGATGAACAACGAAATATTATTGGAGAATTTATTTTAGATGTAATTCCTAATTCAACGATACTAGATGTACTTCAAACTGGGGAAGAACAGTTTGATCGTCAATTAAATATAAAAGGGCAGGCTGTTATTGCGAATCGTCTACCTATTAAAGTAAAGAATAAAGTAACTGGTGTTGTATCGAGCTTACGTTTGAAATCTGAAATGGATCAGTTAACAGCAGAATTATCTCAGACGAAGCAATATACAGAGGCATTACGAGCGCAAACGCATGAATATAATAACTTATTGTATACGCTCTCAGGACTTATCCAGTTAGAATCATATGAAGATGCTTTAGAGCTTATTCATAAGGAAACGGCGGTCTATCAAGATTTTGTTCAATTTATTATGAAGCGAATTCAAAATCCATGGTTAGGTGGGATTTTAATTGGATTCTATAATAGAGCAAGAGAGTTGAAGATTGATTTTATGCTAGACAGAGAGAGTAGCTTAGACAAATTAAGCCCGCATATTGAGAGTAATTATGTCGTTTCTATTTTAGGAAATTTAATTACGAATGCATTTGAAGCGATTGAAAGAAATGAAGAACATAATAAGAAAGTAAGAATGTTTGTAACTGATATCGGAGAAGAAATAGTAATTGAAGTGGAAGACTCAGGACAAGGGATTCATGATGAGGTCATTACTAGCATATTCTATAAAGGCTTCTCGACGAAAGAAGGCGAGAAGCGAGGGTATGGATTAGCAAAAGTGAAAGAGTTAGTAGAAGATTTAAATGGAAGTATCGCAATCGAAAAAGGGGATTTAGGCGGTGCATTGTTTATTATTGCATTACCAAAAGAGAGAGGCGAGTTGTAATGGGTGAGGAGATTGAAGTATTGATTGTAGAAGATGATATTCGAATTGCAGATATTCATCGGCGTTTTACTGGAAAGATTGAGGGATTTAAAGTAATTGGAACAGCGACGACTGGGGAACAAGCGAAAGAATGGTTAGATCTTGTGAAGCCACAGCTTGTTTTATTAGACGTGTACTTACCTGATATGCAAGGAACCGAACTTGTCACATATATTAGGCATAATTTACATGATACAGATATTATTATGATTACAGCTGCATCGGAAACAGATGTAGTGAGGCACGCCCTGCGAGGCGGAGTAACAGATTATATCGTAAAACCACTTATGTTTGATCGATTTAAGACAAGTTTGGAAAATTATAAAAAAAAGCTTGTACAGTTAAAGAAAAATAATCAGTTATCTATAGAACAAATTGAACATTTATGGTCTCAAAGGGGTGTAAAGGGAAATGAAATAGAATATGCGCCGAAAGGTATAGACCCCTTAACTTTAGCAAAAATAAAAAAGCATATGTTAACAGTAAAGGAAGAAGGTATTACTGCGGAAGTGCTAAGCTCAATGGTCGGAGTAAGTAGGTCAACAGCAAGGCGCTATTTAGAGTATTTAATATCTGGGAAAAAAGTTCATGCAGAGCTTATATATGGAAGTGTGGGGAGACCAGAGAGAAGATATTTTCTTGTTTCTTCATAATAAAAAACAGTAGCGGATATATGTCCGCTACTGTTTTTTATTTTATATCGGAATAATCCCAATTACAATTCCAGTAATCAACATGACCATTGTCGTTCCAACTGCCCACAATAAAGTGAAGCGTTGATGTTCACCAAAATCAACTTTAGCCATTCCGACTAATAAATAAGTGGATGCAACAAGAGGGCTTAATAAGTGAACAGGTTGCCCGAGTAAGGAAGCGCGTCCCATTTCAGCTGCACTAATTCCGTAAGTGGCAGCAGCTTTCGTTAAAATAGGTAGTACACCGAAATAAAATGCATCATTGGACATGAAAAATGTGAATGGCATACTAAGAAGAGCTGTAATAATTGGTAGTTGTGGTCCAAGAGCGTCTGGTATAAGAGTTACTACACTTTTAGCCATTGCATCTACCATTTTTGTTCCTGATAAAATCCCAGTGAAAATCCCAGCGGCAAATACGAGAGAAACAACCGCTAATACGTTTCCTGCGTGAGAAGCAATACGCTCTTTCTGTTGCTCTAAGTTCGGATAGTTAATCATAACAGCAATAGCGAAAGCGATTGTAAATAAAACAGGTAACGGCATAACTTCTAGTATGAGACAGACAAGTAAGGTAGCAGTTAATAAAAAGTTAATCCATAGAAGTTTAGGGCGCTTATGAACAGCAGCTTCTACTGTTGCAGCTTGCTCATCCATCGTTTGCATTTGTTTTAAATATTGTACATCCATAATTCCTAAACGCTTTCTTTCTTTTTTTCCAAGATAGTAAGCAACGAAAACTACCCAAAGTGCACCAACAATCATTCCTGGTATAAGTGGTGTAAAGAGCTCTGATGCGTCTAGTCCAAGTGCACTCATAACACGAGCTGTCGGTCCACCCCACGGTGTAAGATTTGTCACGCCTGCACCTAACATAACAACCCCAGCTAATATAAGTGGATTCATTCCAAGGCGTTTATATAGTGGGTACATTGCGGAAACAGTAATCATATACGTTGTCGTTCCATCCCCATCTAATGAAACGATAATTGTAAGAATTGCTGTGCCAACAACAATTTTTAAAGGATCTCCTTTCACAAATTTCAAAATCCTACTAATGACAGGATCGAATAAACCGCTATCAATCATAATTCCAAAATATAAAATGGCAAACATAAGCATAATACCAGTAGGTGCTAGTTTTTGAATTCCTTCTAACATCATAGGTCCCATGTTTGCATAAAAGCCTCCAATTAATGCGAACGTAATTGGAATTAATATTAATGCTACTAGTGCTGACATACGTTTCGTCATAATTAAAAACATAAAGACAAATACCATCGCAAATCCAAGTAGTGCTAACATGTAATCTCCCCCTCAAAATGATTACGCTTTCAAAATAAAATAAAAATTCAGAAAAAGGTTTTTTTGTTTATCATAAAAGTATCTATTTGAATGGTAAATAATTTGAAAAATAACATCATTAGAAGCATAATTTTTATTTTGGTCATTTTGTTCACGGTAGTTAATTTGAATTTTTTAAAAATAAGCTGCTCTCCATAAGAATGGTAGAATAAGATGAAAATATTGAAGTGTGAAATAGGGAGTAGATTTTATATGAAAACAAGAATGGAAGAGATTTGTAGTTCTTATGAAGGAAAAGTAGAAGAGATTTTTGTTAATGAATCTTCTTACGTATATGAGTGGGAAAAATTAATGATGATCCGAAAAAATAACGGTGAACTTGAAAAGGTTGCAGTCGGCATCAGTGGAAATATAAGATTAGTAAATGTAGTTGTTGGGCAGCAAATTCATACAGGTACATTATTAGTTAGGTTGGAAGATGATTTATTAATTACAGGTTGTGAATGATGAGAGGTGTGTAGAGAGGACTACACATCTTTTTTGTTCCATATATTACAAAAGACACATCGTTTTTTCACAAATCGCACACAAGTTTTTGATATGCTCCTTGTAGAAGATACGGTTAGGGAGGAAATATAATGAGAACAAAGTATGTGATGCTTGCTATATGCTTATTCTTTGTCTTTACAATTGTAGGATGTGGTAAGAAACAAGCAGAGGCTGTGGCAATTGATGAGAAACATGATAAGTGTGATATTTGCCAAATTGGGGTAATGGATAATCAATTTGCAACAGAAATCATTTTAGAAAATGGAAAAGCATTAAAGTTTGATGATATCGGTTGTATGTATAAATGGATGGAGATTAATCCAGGTGAAAAGACGAAAGAAAAATTTGTTCGAGATTATGATTCGAAAGATTGGGTTTCGTTAGAAGACGCTACTTATGTATATGATAAAACAATTACAACACCAATGGCTTATAATGTCATTTCATTTAAAAACAAAAAAGATGCAGAGAGCTTTGTATCTAACTATAAGGGGAAAATTCTTTCGTATAAAGAGCTAGCAGAGCATAAATGGGAAATGAATAAAGAAATGATGGGGAACCCGAAAAAGGGAAATCACGGTGCACATCATTAATACTAGAAAAAGACAACTATATAGTTGTCTTTTTCTAGTATTATTCAGGTGCAAATATAGAAAAGGTGTAAAATTTTTAGAAGAACGGTTACAATGGAATATAGTAACCTAAAGCAATCATTTATCCCGCTTTAATGGGCAGTAAGACCCCACCTCAAAATGCAGCGAAAGCAAAGAAGTTAGGTGGGGGTCGGGCTGCCCATAAAAGCCCGATTGGTTCAACTAATAATCAGTGGGGGATGAAGAAAACCCCCACTGATTAAAGTTTCACTTTATGTACTTTTTAGAAATGTATACAAATGCGGTAAAATCGTGCTAAACTAATTGCTTCGCTAATATAAGTTTAGATAATCCGATTAAAGAAGGAATATAAAGGGCTTATGGATAAATGTACTCAAGAAGAGTTATTGTATGTGATGGAGGAATGGTTAAGAAAACATTATCTTTCATAGGAGCTGTAGTTGTGAGAAAACAAAAAATTTTATTATGTATGTTATTAGGACTTTTAATGACGGTAGTGGCTTGCGATAAGCAAGAAGAGCCAGAATCGAAACCGGTTCATGTGAAAAACGAAAAGAAAAAAGAGAAGCATAAAGAACAGGAAGAATCTAAAGAAGAAAAAAGTATAAATTTAATGGACAAACAGTTGCTACTTTCTGCAACTCTTGGAGACACAGAAACAGCTATGAAGTTGATCCAAGATGGAGCGAATATAAATGTAGAAGGTGACAACGGAGAAACACCTGTCCTTGCAGCAACGTACCAAAATCATGTAGAGACAGTGAAAGCATTAATTGGTGCAGGGGCTAATATTGAAATTAAAGATGAGAAACAAAGCAATCCACTTCTTTATGCAAGTAGAGAAGGCTATACGGATATTGTAAAAGTATTAATTAATGCAGGAGTTAATACGAAAGAAACGACTAAGTCAGGTGGAACAGCACTTATTTCTGCATCTGAGCGTGGCCATGTAGAGGTCGTAAAAGAATTGTTAGAGCATACAGATATTGATGTGAATTATAAAAATGCTCGTGGTGGAACAGCTTTAGTAGAAGCAATCGTATTAGGAAATGGTAGTGAAAACCATAAGAAAGTAATTCAAATGCTTATTGACCACGGGGCAGATGTAAATATGGCCAATAAGGAAAATATTACGCCACTGCAATATGCTGAAAAAAGAGGTTTTAAAGATATTGCAAATATGTTGAGGGCAGCTGGAGCGAATGAAGTAGTACAGCCACAACAACCAGTAGAATAAAAAACGAAAAATAATCCCATTTAGATAGACAGAATGAAGAAATCAGTTAGCATGATGGATTCAGTAATGTGTATGTAAATGGGATTTTTATTTTGAGCATGAAAAATAGATTGTAAATGGTATATGAAGTAACTAAGGAGGATATAAATGAGGCTCTCAGAACTTGATTTAATAGCAATTCAAGTAGAGGTTTTATTTGTTCATAATCAAGTAGGGAAAATGAAATATGTAAATGAACAAGGAAATCCGAAAGCACCACGCTTTTTTCTTGGCAGAACTCGTGAAGGGAGTATAACGAGATATCATTGTGATTTGGATGATGAAACGGTAGGTAACATTGAGAAATTAATTCGAGAACCTTCAAATCATATAGAGATAGCACAGATTATCCATGTATTAAATGAAGAAAGAACAGTAAAAAATATTTGGATGGGCCCTGCTTTTATGTTCTCTAATAATTTACATAAGCCAACTAGAACAATACAGATAACAGAGAAGAATAAAGAGCTTTTGCGAGGAAATTTTCCTAATCTAATAGAACAGATGGAGTGGAGGCAACCTTACTTTGCAATTGTAAAAAATGAAAAGGTAGTTTCTATATGTTGCAGTGCTAGGAGTACACCTGTAGCTGCTGAGGCGAGTGTGGAAACTTTAGCGGAGTTTCAAGGGAATGGATATGGTACTGATGTTGTTACAGCCTGGGCGATATCAATACAAGAAGAAAACCGCATTCCACTTTATAGTACTTCTTGGGATAACTTTGCTTCACAAGCAGTTGCAAAAAAACTAAAACTAATTAATTATGGAATGAATTTGCATATCACTTAAATTTTAAAAATAGTTGTTTGCGGTTGGGATTCATCCATATATTTAGATTATTGTTAAAAATATGGTGAATATTAACATTCGATTAACACCTAATTAACAATTTATCAAAACTGACTTAATAAATACGTAATATAGTAAAGGTAACAAAATAACTAGGGTAGAGAACATTTGAGAACACCCGCTTACATATAACGTGCCACTTTCTTAGGTCTGCTCTATTCCCTAGAGTTCAAATAAGGAGAAAGGTGTTCTATGTAAGTAGGTGTTTTTAGTTTGGATAAAAACAGAAAAGTTAGGTGGAATATATGTTTAAAGAACCTTATATTGCGATGATAAAGGATTGGAAAGGATACAACACATACAAAAAATTACCGAAAACAGTTTTTCTTATGACGGGTTCAATGCTGGAATTACCAGAGCGTGTATATGAATTACAGAAACATGGACATGATGTCTTTCTTCATTGTGATTTTATACAAGGTTTAAATACGAATACAGAGGAAGCACTTTTGTATATTCAAGACGTTATCGGAGCACAAGGCATTATTTCAACAAAAGGATCGACAATTCGAAATGCCAATAAAATTGGATTAAAAACGATCCAACGTATTTTTATTGTCGATACTTTATCTCTTACAAAATCAATTGAAAATTGTAAAACGACTAAACCGAATGCAGTAGAGATTATGCCTGGTATTATGCCTTCCATTATTAAGCAGTTAGCAGAGGAAATAGAATTTCCTATCATTGCAGGCGGATTGATTCAAACGCGAGAAGATGCAGAAGTTGCCATTCGTGCAGGAGCGAGTGCGATTTCGACGAGTCACTATGAAGTATGGATACAAGAAGAAAAAAGGAGTGCAATCTTGTGATTGAATTGAAAAATGTTTCAAAGGTATATAAAAATGCAGAAGAGACAGCGGTTAAGGGTGTATCGGTTCACATTAAGAAGGGCGAGTTTTTTGTTTTAGTTGGGCCTTCAGGATGTGGGAAAAGTACATTATTACGAATGATCGCTGGCCTAGAAGAAATTTCTTCGGGGGATTTAATTATTAATGAACGTGTTGCAAATGATTTAGAGCCGAAAGATCGTAATCTATCAATGGTATTTCAAAATTACGCACTATACCCACACTTATCTGTAGAAGAAAATATTTTATTTGGACTTAAGGTAAGGAAAGTACAAAAAGAAGAGCGGCAAAAGAGATTAATGGAAGCTATTGAAATGGTAGGGCTGAAAGAGTATGTGAAAATGAAACCAGGTCAATTATCAGGTGGACAAAGACAGCGTGTTGCGCTTGCTAGAGCAATCGTGAGCCAAGCACCGATTTGTTTAATGGATGAACCACTTTCGAATTTAGACGCGAAATTACGTGCGCAAATGAGAATTGAAATTAGAGAAATTCAGCAGCGTTTAGGAATTACAATGATTTACGTTACTCATGATCAAATAGAGGCGATGACTATGGGGGACCGTATCATGGTTTTAAATAAAGGAAGTATACAGCAAGTTGGAACACCGCTTGACATCTATAACGAACCAGCAAATGAATTTGTTGCAAGTTTTATAGGGTCTCCTTCGATGAATATAAATGATGGAGAAGTAGACAAAGGAAAAGGTGTATTACATATAGGGCAATTGCAAATTCCGTTATCTATTGGACAGTTAAAGCAATTACCAGAAGGAATAATTCGCATAGGCATGCGTCCTGAGCATATTGCCCTGTCTGAGGAAGGACAAGAAGTTACGCTACAATCTGTAGAAGTATTAGGCAACGAATCTATATTAAACTTCGCAATAAATGGAACAACTTGGAGTGCAAAAGTCATTGGACAGCTACTCCTGAACAAAGGTGACAAAGTAAAATTATTATTCTCACAAGATAAGTTATGCTTCTTTCATCAAAATACGAATGAACGATTAAAAGTGGTAGCTGAAGAAGAGTTGAAAGTGGTGGCGAAATAATGATTGAAGTAGGCAAGTTACCAGCCCAAGCAAAGGTGGTAAAAAAGAAGAATTTATGGAGCAGAACGAAAGATTTAAGAATAGGATTATTATTTTTAGCGCCATCTATTTTATTGTTCTCGATTTTTCTTTTTTATCCATTATTTAGGACGATTTACTATAGCTTTTATTTAACAGATATACACGGAGAAGCTAATCTTTTCGTTGGATTAGAAAATTATCAATACTTATTTTCTGATCCTGCTTTCTACAAAAGCATAAAGTCAACTTTATTATTTGTTGTATATACAGTGCCTACGAGTATTATACTCGCTTTATTTCTTGCATTGATTGCAAATGGAAAAGTAAGAGGTATTGGGGTATTCCGTGTGTTATTTTCTTCCACTATGGGAATATCAGTAGCTGCTAGTGCGGTGATTTGGCTATTTTTATTTCATCCAAGTGTCGGATTATTTAATAATATATTAGCCTCTATGAATCTACCTGCAATCGCATGGTTAACGAGTCCAGATTGGGCATTGTTCTCTGTATCAGTTACAACGGTTTGGGTGAATACAGGATTTGCATTTTTAGTTATATTAGGTGGTTTACAAAACATTGATACGTCTTTATATGAAAGTGCATCTATAGATGGTGCTAGCTATTTATATAAGCTTCGTCGTGTTACATTACCGATGCTATCACCAACTTTATTCTTTATCGTGACAGTAACGTTAATTAGTGCGTTCCAAAGCTTCGGACAAATTGATATTTTAACGCATGGTGGACCAAATGATGCAACGAATTTAATTGTATATTCGATTTATAAAGAGGCATTTGTGAATCATCAATTTGGAACAGCAAGTGCACAAGCGATGGTATTATTTATTTTCATTTTCATTGCTACATTACTTCAATTCAAGTTTGCTGAGAGAAAGGTGCATTATAAATGATCGTTAAACAGTGGAAACAAAATTTCCTATTATACATGCTGCTCATTATTAGTGCAGTAATGGTGTTTTTTCCTGTACTCTATGCATTTTTAATAAGCTTTATGACACCAGACGATATTCAAATGAGAAGGTTATTTCCGACTCAATTTACTTTTGATAATTTTATTAATATTTTTCAAAAAGTACCGCTTTTTACATACTTATATAACAGTTTAGTTGTATCGACAGTTGTTATGATTGGACAACTTATCGTATCAAGCTTAGCAGCGTATGCTTTCGTCTTTCTTCAGTTTAAAGGAAGAAATCTTATTTTCTTCCTGTTTATTTCAACGATGCTTATTCCGTGGGAAGCGACGATGGTACCTAACTTTTTAACGATTCAAAACTTTGGTTGGATCAATAGCTTCGCTGGAATGACAGTGCCGTTTTTTGCAACAGCTTTCGGTATTTTCTTACTACGTCAACACTTTATGACGCTTCCGAATGAACTGAAAGAAGCTGCTTTTATTGAAGGGATTGGAAATGTAAAGTTTTTATTTAGCGTTGTAATTCCGTATTGTAAAACGAGTTTTATTACGCTTGGAGTATATAGTTTTTTAACAACATGGAATATGTACTTATGGCCACTTTTAGTGACCACTGATGAAAAGGTAAGAACAGTCCAAATTGGTGTGAAGCAGCTTCAGTCTCAAGAAGTTGCAACTGATTGGGGAAGCGTAATGGCCGGTGTTACGGTTATCGTAATTCCGACATTGATTCTACTATTTTTAGGGCAAAAGCAATTACAACAAGGATTAACAAAAGGTGCAATTAAATAACTAAGAGAAGGTGAGATTAAAATGAGTCTAGTTAAAAAAGGTGCTGCTCTATTAATGATAGCAACAATGGCATTATCTAGTGCAGCTTGTTCAAATAGTAAAACAGAAGGAAAACCTGAAGCACAGGCAAAAGTAGCACCAGTTGAAAAAAATGGTGCTAAAACTGTAATTCGTTTTTGGCATGCGATGGGTGGAAAAACACAAGGCGTGCTAGATGGGCTTGTTGCAGACTATAATAAGTCGCAAAATAAATACGAGATAAAGGCGGAGTTCCAAGGGACATATGAAGAGTCTTTAACGAAATTTAGAACGATGTCTGCTACGAAAGAAGCGCCAGCTCTTGTTCAGTCGAGTGAAATTACAACGAAATATATGATTGATAGTAAAAAGATTACGCCAATTGATAGTTGGATAAAAAAAGATAAGTACGATACTTCAAAGTTGGAAAAAGCAATTACAAATTATTATTCAGTTGATGGAAAAATGTATTCTATGCCATTTAATTCATCTACACCAGTATTAATTTATAATAAAGATGCTTTCGCAAAGGCGGGCTTAGATCCAGAGAAAGCTCCAAAAACATATGCGGAATTACAAGAAGCAGCGAAAAAGTTAACGATTAAAGAAGGCGGAAATGTAAAACAATATGGATTCTCCATGCTTAACTACGGTTGGTTCTTTGAAGAATTGTTAGCGACACAAGGCGCTTTATATGTAGATAATGAAAATGGTCGTAAAGAAGCTGCAAAGAAAGCTGTATTTAACGGTAAAGAAGGACAGAAAGTATTTGGGATGCTAGATGAGTTAAATAAAGCTGGTGCACTAGGAAAGTATGGAGCAAGTTGGGATGATATTCGTGCGGCGTTCCAGTCTGGACAAGTTGCTATGTATTTAGATTCTTCAGCAGGTGTTCGTGATTTAATTGATGCATCTAAGTTTAATGTAGGCGTTTCATATATTCCATACCCAGAAGATTCAAAACAAAATGGTGTTATTATTGGTGGAGCATCATTATGGATGACGAATATGGTTTCAGAAGAAACACAACAAGGTGCTTGGGACTTTATGAAATATTTAACGAAGCCAGACGTACAAGCAAAATGGCATACTGCAACAGGCTACTTCTCTATTAATCCAGATGCATATAATGAACCATTAGTAAAAGAGCAATATGAAAAATATCCACAGTTAAAAGTAACAGTAGATCAATTGCAAGCGACGAAACAATCTCCAGCAACACAAGGTGCTTTAATTAGTGTATTCCCAGAATCACGAGATGCAGTTGTAAAAGCATTAGAAGCAATGTATGACGGAAAGAATAGTAAAGAAGCGTTAGATGAAGCTGCAAAAGCTACAGATAGAGCAATTAGTATTTCAGCTCGTACGAGTCAAAAATAAGAGAAAGCCGTATCCGAAAAAGGATACGGCTTTTTTTAGGAGATAAGGGATCAAAAAAATGAAGAAGTCTTATCTCTTTTATATGAGTAAAGGGTCTAGAATGAATCTTGTCCTTTTCATTATTTGTTTAACTCCATTGCAACTTGTTTGCCATTTACGAAAACCTCTGCCACGGCTACCATAACTTCCATCACTTTTTTCATATCTCATCTCTCCTTGTTTTTTGTTTCATTTCTTACTTTTAGTATAAGGAAATATAGCAATCGCAACTATCGAATTGGATGACAAGAGACTTACATTGTTGTAAGGATAATCGTTGTATCTGTAATAAATACGGTTTTAAATTACAATTCTGAAGTTTCTGTCGTTTTGAACTATAATTAGAAAGAGGGGTGATAATAGGAAAAGAATTCTTGTTATTAGTGATATTCATGGAGAAATAGAAAAGTTCGAACAGTTACTGGAAGAAGCTCAATACGATGCAAAACAGGATCAATTAATTTTACTGGGAGATTATGTGGATCGTGGTCCAAATGCGCGTGCAGTAATTGAAAAAGTAAAAGAGTTAAAAGAAGATGGAGCCTTCGTTCTAAAGGGCAATCATGAAGATATGATGATTAAGGCGTTAACGACTGATGAGGAACGTTCATGGAACCATTGGGTAAAAAGGAATGGTGGAGACAAGACGTTATACAGCTATGGATTTGTAGAAGAAGATATTGTGGTTAATGAGGAGAATTTCCAAAAAAAGATTTTACAATCTCGTGTATTAGATGAACATGTAAAGTTTATTCAGGAATTAGATCATTACATTGAAACAGAAAAGTATATATTTGTACATGCTGGTGTTGAGCCATTGAAACGAGTTTCTGAATGTGAACCATATACGTTAATGTGGATTCGTAATGAGTTTCATAGTGGGTATAGTGGTGAAAAGGTTGTTGTATTTGGTCATACGGAAACAAAAACGCTTCACGGTAGTGAGAATTGTGGCGTATATTTTGGGAGCAATCGTATTATAGGAATTGATGGCGGTGCTGTATATGGCGGCCAGCTAAATTGTTTAGAATTGCCGAGCAAAAGGGTATATGTAGTAAAAAATTGAAAGAGATAAGGGAAATCTTATTTCTTTCAATTTTTTATTAAGGTAAATTTAAGGAAGAGTCTTTATAATTAATCTTTAAAATTCTGTATCAAGAAAAAGTGTAGAAAGAACGAATTAAAAATGAAGTTACAAAATATGATTATATTCTTTTGTTAGGAAAAGCAGGAATGTGATTATAAATAGAATCGAACGATATGGTGGAAGGTGAGAATATGCGCTTACTTGTAGTAGAAGATAATGCTTCTTTATTAGAATCTATTGTCCAAATATTACACGACGAATTTGAAGTAGATACAGCATTGAATGGAGAAGATGGATTATTTCTAGCATTACAAAATATATATGACGCTATTTTACTTGATGTGATGATGCCAGAAATGGACGGTTTTGAAGTAATTCAAAAAATACGTGATGAAAAGATTGAAACACCAGTCCTGTTTTTAACAGCGAGAGATTCTTTAGAAGATCGCGTAAAAGGGTTGGATTTTGGCGGGGATGACTATATCGTTAAGCCGTTTCAGGCCCCAGAATTAAAGGCGAGAATTCGTGCTTTATTGCGACGAAGCGGTAGTTTAACAACAAAGCAGACTATTCGCTATAAAGGGATTGAACTGTTTGGAAAAGATAAAGATGTTCAAGTAGATGGACAAAGTATGAAGTTAACATTAAAACAATATGAGCTTCTAGAGTACCTCGTTCAAAATAGCGGAAAGATTTTAATGCGTGAACAAATTTTTGATCGTGTTTGGGGATTTGATTCAGATACGACAGTGGCAATTGTAGAAGTGTATGTACATCATTTACGTAAAAAATTAGAGCCATTCGGTTATCAGAAAGATATTCAAACCGTTCGAGGTATTGGATATATATTAAAAGAACAATGAAAAAGGGAAGTATGTTTCAGAAGACGCGTATTCGATTGACTATATTGAATTCATTAGTATTTATCATTTTGATAGGCGTATTAGGTAGTATCATTTATTCTTACACATATAAGCGTATTTATAGTGGAGTAAATGAATCGATAGAAAAAGCCGTTCAACATAGAAAGAATGCAGATGATAAAAAACTACCTAAAAAAATTAGGGGATATCCTCCAATTGGGGATCCAAGGATAATGGAGTTAACTTGGATGGGAAACACGGTGGAGATAGATATTGAAAACGGCAAACGTCGTTTTATCTTTGAAGACAATTTGGAAAAGTTTTCTCCAAAGAAATTAGGAACTTTGCAAGATATAGAAGTACAAGGGCAATATTTTAGAATATTTGCATTTCAGAAAGATGCAAAAATAGTTCAAATTGCAAGGGATATAACAGCTGAAAAAGAAATGTTACATACTTTATTTTTAATTCTTGTGATAGGTTGTAGCGTAGGAAGTTTATGTGCAATAGGAATTGGCTTTTTCTTAGCTGGCAGGGCACTTGTACCCATTCAAAATTCATGGGAAAAACAGCAGCAATTCGTTTCTGATGCATCACATGAACTAAGGACACCCCTTGCAGTTATTCAATCAAAAACAGATGTTTTATTCCAGTCACCATCCGCTACGATAGAAGAAAAAGCGATGGATATTTCTACAATTTCAAAAGAATGTAGGCGGTTATCGAAACTTGTTAGTAATTTATTATTGCTAGCACGTTCTGATTCTAATCAAATTGAGATGGATAAGAAAACATTTGAACTCGATAAATTGTTAGAAGAAATAGTAGCTCCATATAAGGAGATTGCTTCTTATCAAGAAAAAGAAATGATATTAAAAGTAGAACGTGGCGTATCTTTTATGGGTGATAGAGAGCGGATTCATCAAATGATGGTCATATTGTTAGATAATGCGATGAAGTATACGAATGAAGGTGGTCATATTCAAATCGATTGTACGCAAATGAACAGTTCAATTCGTATACGAGTGAAAGATGATGGGATAGGAGTGAAAGATGAGGATATCCCAAAACTATTTAATCGTTTTTATCAAGGGGATAAAGCGAGAAGTGCGTCAGAAGGAGCGGGATTAGGCCTTTCAATCGCGAACTGGATTGTAGAAAAGCATTATGGGAAAATATTAGTAGAGAGCAGATGGGGAGAGGGTACTTGTTTTGAAGTGATTCTTCCGAAAAACCAAAGGATATAAGTGAGAAGACGATCTTGTTTTTACAAGGTCGTCTTTTTTTAAGGGAAAGTTAAGAAACTATTTTTAACATGTATTATATACGTAAAGTTCGCCCTATAAAGAAGCGATTATAAAAAGGTATTTGAGTAGATTACATCGATCATAATATAGTATTAAAATTTTATGGGAATGATGGAAAAGAAAGTGTAAGAGGGAGGAATTAATTTTGAAAAAGAAAATGATGATGGTATTCACTATTGGAGTAATGAGTTTAAGTATATTAGGGGGTGCCTCTCCTTCTGAAACATCAAAAGGAAAGACAGATTACAAGCAGCGCAGTAAAGAACAATTAAACAATGGAAAGATACATGCTGTGCATACAGAAGAAAAGGCGGAGAATTTAGGGATTGAAACGGCAGGGAAAGAACAAATTACGCTAGAAAAAGAAATTCATGAGACGGAAGTAGGAAGAGAAGCAGAACAGTTAGGAATTTCAATTGAAGGAAAAGATGTTGGAACTCTTTCAGAAGAAATCTATGAAACAAAAGTGAAGCAAGAAGCGTTAAAGCTAGGCATATCAATAGAAAATACATCAATTGTAAATTTGATTACTCAAATTAATACGATTAAAATTAGCGATGAAGCGGATAAATTAGGTATTTCAACAAATGGAAAAAAATAGAGGAAATTGCGGAAGAAATCTATGGAACGAAAGTAAGAGAGGAAGCAGGGAAGTTAGGGATTTCAAAAAAAGGAAAAGAGATAGAAGAGTTAGCACAAGAAGTGTACGAACAAAAAGTGCAAGAAGAGGCAAAAAAATATCATATTGATTTGTATGGGAAAGATATATATCAAGTATTAAGTGAAATTAATGAACAAAAGGTGTTACAAATGGCAGATGAGCTTAATATGGATAAAACGAATATGAACACTCAAGAACTAGCAGAAAAAATAAAAAAAGATCATCCTGAAAAAGGAAAAGAACTAAATTTTGTACCCGTAATTCGCACGGATGCTGACGCGTTTTATTCTTATTTAACGAACTAAAAAGGGCGTGAGAGTGATACGGAAATGGAAGTGGTATATATGTATGGCCTTACTGGGTATAGCAGCATGGAGCGTATACACAAATGGAATTACAAAGTATGTGGAGAAGTTAACATTCTTCAATATACAAAGTGGAAAAGAAGCGAAGTTTAGTAATAATGGTGAAAAGGTCATCTTATCAAATGTACCTTTCATTCAGCAATTACCAGAGTTAGATAGAGGTTGTGAAGTGACGAGCTTAGCGATGATGTTACAATACGCAGGTATTACAGTGGATAAGATGAAATTAGCAAACGAAATAAAGAAAGTTGATTTTATGAACGATGGTGTACGTGGGAATCCGAATGAAGGATTTGTAGGAAATATTTATACCTTTTCTGAATCAGGATATGGTGTATATCATGGACCACTTTTTCAATTAGCGAAAAAGTATTTACCTAATAAAGCTGTGGACTTAACAGGGAAGAGTATAGAAGAACTTTATAAGAGTGTAAAATCAGGACAACCGGTAGTCATGATTACGAATGTAACATTTGAGCCATTAGATGAAGAGGAGTTTACTACATGGGAAACAAATAGTGGAGATGTTTCTATTACGTATAATGAACATTGTGTAGTACTTATTGGATATGATAAGGAGTTTGTATATATTCGAGATCCTCTAAGTGATAGTTTAGATGTAAAAGTACCGAGAGAAAGTTTTGAAAAGGCATGGGTGCAAATGGGTAGTCAGGCGATTAGCTATGTGAAAAGCTCTAAATGAATTAGTAAGGAATTATAAGAGGAGTTTTGGTGGTTTTTTTGTTAAGAAATAAGAGGATTTTAGCCTATTATATAAGCTAAAGTTCTCTTGTTTTTTTATGATTAAATATTTAGAAGTAGTGAATATGTAAAAATGCATAATTGACGAAAGTATTACAAGTTATCATTATATATTGTTTTGTTTATATTGATTGTATAAAATTACACAAGTATCCACATTCCATAAAGGAGGCTTATTATGCAAAAAATATTTAACTGGGTTAAATGTATGAGCATCAAGAAAAAATTAATCATTTCATTTTTTCTTATTTTAACTATACCAGGACTTATTATCGGTGGTGTTTCATATCAAACCGCCAAAACAAATTTTGAACAACAAATCAATGGAAGAAATTAGTTCAGCTTCGCAAAATTTAGCTGAGATGGCCGAAGAACTACAAGCGATGACTAGTAAATTTAAAGTATAATAACAGCAGATAAGTAAGGTGAAAATAATATCATCTTACTTATTTTTCTATTCAGCAATTAGGGGAGTCATTAACGGGATGAAAAAAAGAAAAAGACTATGGAATTTATGGAAAACGATTACATTGTTAGTTTGTACAGTTGTAATTTTTTCTTTACTTGTGACAGATATATTAATTAGTCATAATGTAGAACGGACAACGGAGGATAGCCAGGCAGAGAAAGCAAAAACAATTGCACACATTGTGGCGAATGATTCAATTGTAATCGACGGTTTAATTGGGAAGACGGATACTGCTGCAATTCAAACGTATACAAATAGAATATTAAAAAACACAGGTGTTCAATTTATTGTAGTTATGGACATGAATGGAATAAGAAAATCACATCCAAATCCTCAAAAAATAGGTCATCATTTTATTGGGGGAGATGAAGGGCCTGCATTGAAAGGAAAGGAACATGTATCGCTGGCAGAAGGAACTTTAGGTATTTCAATGCGAGTATTTGTACCTGTATTTTCTGAAACAGGTGAACAACTTGGAGCGGTGGCCGTTGGTATTTCAGCAGATAATGTAAAAGAGAGAGTTAAGGAAAGTAGACATATCATTTATATTGGTGTCGGAGTTGGAGTACTAGTCGGAATTATAGGAGCAATATTGCTAGCTAGACATATAAAGAAAAGTTTATTCGGTCTTGAACCTCATAGGATAGCGAAAATTCTTGAAGAAAGAAATACGATGCTACAATCTGTAAAGGAAGGTATTATTGCTGTAGATAAAGAGGCCAATGTAACTTTGATAAATAATGAGGCAAAACGATTGTTTAAGAAAAGTGGATTAGAAGAGGATTTTATCGGTAAAGATGTTGAGTTATATATGCCTAATTCACGTATAAAAGAAGTATTAAAAACGGGAGAAGTACAATTAAACGAAGAACAAAATATTTATGGAATTACAATTGTGACGAATCGTGTTCCTTTATATGTAAAAGGAGAAATAGTTGGCGCAATTGCAACATTTCGTGATAAAACAGAGATTAGAAAATTAGCAGAAGAATTAACTGGTATTAGATTATATGCGGAAGCATTACGGGCACAATCGCATGAATTTATGAATAAAATGCATGTCGTATTAGGGCTTACACATATGAAGCAGTATGAAGAATTACAGAAATATATAAGCGGTATGGTATCAGAGCATCAATATGAAATTGGTGGGATTATGAAAAGAATAAAAAGTCCAGTATTTGCTGGTTTTTTACTCGGGAAACTTAGCTATGCTAGAGAGAAAAATATAAAATTAATTATAAGTGAAGATTCTTACATGCCAGAAATAGAGGATGAAAGTATTACTCATGAATTGATTACGATTGTCGGAAATTTAATTGATAATGCATTAGAGGCAGTGACGAATTGTGAAAAGAAGCAAGTTGAAGTTGAGATACAATATGGGGATACACTAACCATTACAGTACAAGATACGGGAAAAGGTATACAAGAAGAAGAAATAGGGGCATTATTTACGAAAGGTTATTCCACAAAGGGGGATAACCGTGGTTATGGTTTGTATCTTGTAAAAGAAAGTATACAGCGAATAAATGGGAAAATTCATGTGTATTCATTAGTAGGAAAGGGAACAACGATAACAATTGAAATACCTAAAGGTAGGGATGAGAGGCAAATATGATTAAAGTTTTAATTGTAGAAGATGACCCGATGGTAGCAATGTTAAATACGCATTATTTAGAGCAAGCAGGAGGGTTTGAACTTGTTCAAGCAGTGAATTCGGTAAAATCGGCGATAGAAGTATTAGAGGCATCACGAGTAGATTTAGTATTACTTGATATTTTTATGCCTGAAGAGACTGGATTTGAGCTTTTAATGTATATTCGGAACCAAGAAAAAGAAATCGATATTATGATGATTTCAGCTGTACATGATATGGGGAGTATTAAAAAAGCATTACAATATGGCGTAGTAGATTATTTAATTAAACCATTTACATTTGAACGATTTAAAGAAGCATTAACTATATATCGAGAAAAACTTACTTTCATGAAAGAACAACAAAAAATTAGTCAATCGGAATTAGATTCGTTAATTTTGCAAAAAGAAAAAAGAGAACCTACTGTCATGAAAGAGCTTCCGAAAGGATTAACGAAGCAAACGATGCAATTAATTTGGAAGAAGATCGAGTCGCTGAATGGAAGAGCGTTTACAACAGATGAAATGGCACAATTAGTTGGTGTTTCAAGAGTTTCTATTCGAAAGTATGTAATGTTTTTAACAGAAATTGGAGTATTAGAAAACGAAATGGTGTATCAACATGTAGGGAGGCCGGTGAGTAAATTAAGATGTATTGACCAAAATAAAATAGCGTTTTACGTATAAGCGACTTATTATAAGTCGCTTATACTTTTTTTAATTACAAAATCAATTACAAAACTTACAAAAACTATTTTTACTATTGAAAGCGTTTTAATATTGTTATTAAGAAAACAAGGGGGTGCCATATGGGAATTCAAAAGGATGTGGAAGCGGTATCATTTTCTGGAGGAAATGAAGTACAAAGAGAATCTTTCGCCTCTAAAATTATGAATGTGAAAATCGGTGTTATACCTTTACCGTTATATGTAGTATTGGCTGCTATTATTTATGGGGCATCTGTATATAATAAATTGCCAGCAGATATGATTGGTGGATTTGCAGTTATTATGATCATGGGTATTTTCTTAGGAGACATTGGGATGAGAATTCCAATTTTAAAAAATATCGGTGGTCCAGCAATACTTTCGTTATTTATTCCATCATTACTTGTATTTTTTAACTGGATGAATCCAGCTTCAATGGAAGCTGCGACTATGTTAATGAAAAAATCGAACTTTTTATATTTATATATTTCTTGTTTAGTAGTCGGAAGTATTTTAGGAATGAATCGTAAAGTATTAGTGCAAGGTTTCGTTCGTATGTTTATACCTTTAGTAGTAGGGACGTTAGCTTCTGTAGCAGTAGGATTATTGGTTGGTTCACTATTTGGATTTGAAATGAAGCAAACATTCTTCTTTATCATCGTACCAATTGTGAGTGGTGGTATCGGGGAAGGGATTTTACCATTGTCGCTAGCTTATAGTGATATTTTAAATGAATCATCAGCAACATTTGTATCACAGCTTATTCCAGCGGCTATTATTGGAAATATGTTCGCTATTGTGAGTGCAGGGTATATGAAGCGTTTAGGTGAGAAGAAACCGGAGCTTAGTGGTAACGGTGTATTAGTAAAAACAGATAATCAAGCCGAGTTATTAAAAGAACAAAATACAGAGAAGCCAATTGACTTCTCATTAATGGGAGCAGGTTTATTAATTGCGTGTACGTTCTTCATCTTCGGAGGATTTGCTTCTAAGTTCATCGGTATTCCTGGGGCAATCATTATGATCTTCTCAGCAGCACTTGTGAAATACTTTAAATTAATGCCAGCAAAAATGGAGCAAGGAGCATTCCATCTATATAAATTCATTTCGAAGAATTTAACTTGGCCTTTAATGGTTGGACTAGGATTACTATATATTCCGCTAAAAGACGTAGCAGCAGTTCTTTCAGTAGGATATGTTGTCGTGTGCGCATCAGTTGTTCTTACAATGGTAGCATCAGGTTTCCTTGTAGGGAAAGTGATGAAAATGTATCCAGTTGAATCAGCGATTGTAACTGGATGTCATAGTGGTTTAGGTGGAACTGGAGATGTTGCTATTTTATCAGCTTCAAATCGAATGGAATTAATGCCATTCGCGCAAATTTCGACTCGTTTAGGCGGGGCAGCAATGGTTGTAACAGCGACAATTTTATTAAAAATGTTTTCATGATCAAACAAGCTAGCTATATTCATATAGCTAGCTTGTCAAATTAAGGGGAGATTATAAGTATGTTAGAAAATCAAATTAATGAAAGATCATTGTTATTGCATAAAGAATTAGTAGGGAAAATTGAAATTACAAGTAAGGTAGAAGTAAATTCAGCAGATGATTTAAGTCTGACATATACACCAGGTGTAGCGGAGTCTTGCAAAGCAATTGCAGCAGATGAAGAAACAGTGTATGACTATACAGCACGTGGTAATATGGTGGCAGTTATCTCAGATGGAACAGCGGTACTCGGTTTAGGGAATATTGGCCCGAAAGCAGCTATGCCTGTTATGGAAGGGAAGAGTATTTTATTTAAAAAATTTGCGAATGTAGATGCTTTCCCGTTATGTTTAGGTACGACTGATGTGGATGAAATCGTTACCCTTGTAAAAAATTTAGAGCCTACATTTGCAGGGATCAATTTAGAAGATATTGCAGCACCACGTTGTTTTGAAATTGAAAAACGATTAAAAGAAGAAACGAATATTCCTGTATTTCATGATGATCAACATGGAACAGCTATTGTCGTTTTAGCAGCTGTTATTAATGCATTAAAGGTTGTTAGAAAACAAATGGATCATGTGAAGATTGTTATTAACGGTGCGGGTTCGGCAGGAATTGCAATTGGAAAATTATTATTAAAGGCTGGTGCACAGCACATTACGTTAGTTAGCTTAGAAGGTATTGTTTGTGAAGGTGAAACATGGATGAACGAAGCGCAAATTGAGGTTTCAAAAAAGACAAATCGAGAACATGTGCGTGGAACGTTGAAAGAAGCAATTCACCAAGCTGATATTTTTATTGGCGTATCTGCTCCTAACGTATTAACGAAAGAATTTGTACAGACGATGAATGAGAAAGCAATTGTGTTTGCAATGGCGAATCCAATTCCAGAAATCTTCCCTGAGGATGCATTAGAGGCTGGAGCAGCTGTAGTAGGAACTGGGCGCTCGGATTATGCGAATCAAGTAAATAATGTATTGGCGTTCCCTGGAATATTCCGCGGTGCGTTAGATGTGCGTGCGACTGATATTACAGAAGAAATGAAATTAGCGGCAGCATATGGGATCGCTAACATCATTACGGACGAAGAACGTAATGCGAATTATGTAATCCCCAATCCATTAGATAAAAGAGTTGTTCCAAGTGTTGCTGAAGCAGTAGCGAAAGCAGCGATTGATTCAGGTGTGGCACGAATTACGAGAATACCAAGTTATTAATAGCTAAAAGCAGTGCCTAAAAAGGCACTGCTTTTTTGAGATAAGAAATCAAAATAATGAAGAAGTGTAAAATTATTTATTTATGTTTCCTCATTATTTATTTAATTCCATTGCAACTTGTTTACCATTTACTAAAACTTCAGTTACTGCTACGATCACTTCTATCATTTTTTCATCTCTCATCTCTCCTCGTGTCATTTCTTACTTTAAGTATAAGAGAAGAGAGATACTTCAACTATCGAAGTATATGACGTAGAAATTACATTGTTGTAAGAAAGTAGTTTATTTTTGTAACTTTACTCAGCAGTGATTACAAACTGATCATAATATTTTTCATTCACATATATATTTAATAACCATAATCCAGATGAAGGTAGTGACATAGTGAGAGGGAGTTCGTTTGTAGTGGAATCAATTGTATTTGAAGTAGTCCAAGTTGGTTTGGAAGTTTCTTGTTGAAAGAGTACGGGTGTTGGAGTTACTGATCCTTGCTTTAGTGCAATAATAGATAATTCTCCAGTTGGCATTTCAGGATCTAAAAAGTACCACATCATTTCGCTTTTTTCATTTGCGATAATAGGGCTATCAGCCATTGCGATTTTGTCTTCGATACCTCTTAAAGGTATTTTTTCTTGTATGAAGGAGGGTGTTTCTTCCCAATTTACATCTTTTAAAACGCTAAGGTGAAAGAAGGAAGGTGCATTAACTTGAGTGGATGACGTTGCGATAGCTTCTTTTTTAGGTAATTCTGAATCAGGTTGCAATTGCGAGCATCCAGTGATGAGAAAGAAGAACAGTAGCATAGTTCCGATTTTTTTCATGGTGCCACACTCCTAATTTTGATTGTTAGTGTAATTGTATTTGCTAGAAAGCGGGACAATTCCTTTAAAGTATAAAAAGAGGTCGTAAGTTTTGTACGACCTTTTTTGACATTTTCTATATTTGTTCAGATGTAAAGGCTGGCTCATTTTCTTTTTGCGGCATTGTTAAGAAAATAACAGAAAGAACGATACATACGCCGCCTAATAATTGATATGCTCCAAAAGATTCATTCAGCCAAGCGATTGAAACGATGGCAGCTACAAGTGGTTCAATACTAGATAAAATGCTTGTTTCTGTTGCTGCTAAATATTTCAGACTACCGATATAAAGAAGAAAAGAAAGAGTTCCACTTATGATGATAAGAATAAGCATTGAAAAAGTTTTTGTTGTAAAAGTTTGCGAAAGCTCATGCCATCCAAACGAGCGATTACAAATAAGCAGGGCAATGCCGCCAATTAACATCCCCCATCCAATTACTAGGGTTGTTCCGCATTCTTTAATAAGGGAAGCTGGATGGAGGGTATAAAATGCAAATCCAATTGCTGTTAATAGACCAAAAATAATGGCTTCTTTCGATAAAACAATATTTTCAATTGAACCGTTTGTAATAATAAAGTATGTCCCTGTTAGCGCAGTTATAATTGCGAGTAGTTGCATAGAAGCAGGGAATTTTCGTTGTTCAAATGCGACATAAATGGTAATAAAAACAGGGCCTAGAAATTGAAATAGCGTTGCTGTGACCGCATTACTAATATGAACTGTTTCGATAAAGGCGTATTGTGCACCAAGCATGCCGAGAATAGAGAAAATAATAAGTTGTATAGAATGTCTAGGGTGTTTCCAAATTTGAAAAATGTTTTGTTTCTTTATCAGTAAAAAAGATAAAATAAATATTCCCGCAAGCAGCAATCGAATTGTTAAAAAATCAATTGAGGATACATTAGTATGCTGAAATAGCCACTGAATCATTGGACCAGATAATCCCCATAATGTAGCTCCTGTAATAATCATAATGAGTCCGATACGTCTACCATTGTTCATTATCATGTTTCTCCTCTCTGGTATTTGATTTTTTATGTGTGACATGATAAAAGGAATTATATATAACTTCTGGTACTGTAAAAAGTATCAGATTGTAGTTTTATTAAGGGGTCAGATATTATGTTAGAATTAACGCCTAATTTAAATATGAATAGTAAAAAGGCATTGTACGTGCAATTGTATGAGTATATAAAAAAAGAGATTAAAGATGGAACGATTGTCCCTTTTACGAAATTACCGGCTAAGCGAAAGTTAGCGATACATTTACAAGTAAGTAAAAATACAGTAGAGGCAGCGTACGAACAATTACTTGCAGAAGGTTATATTGAGTCGATATCGAGAAAAGGTTATTTTGTATGCAAGATTGAGCAAATGGTTCATGTAGAGGATAGCGAAGAGAGAATAGAAGAAGTACTGTTTCAGGAGAAGAGTTATAAATTTGACTTTACACAAACAGGCATTGATACAAATGCTTTTCCATTCAATATGTATCGGAAAATTGTAAATGAAGTATGGCAGCCGTATAATAACGAACTTCTCTTTCTAGGACACCCTCAAGGGGAAGCGAGCTTAAGAGAAGAGATTACGAATTATTTGTATGAATCTAGAGGTGTACGTTGTTCAGCTAGTCAAATTGTATTAGGTGCGGGAACACAAATATTAGTGAAACTATTGTTTCAATTGTTAAAGGGAAGCAATTATGCAGTGGAAAACCCAGGTTATCATAGGAAAATGGTCGTTTTTGAACAGGGAGAAGAGAAGGTTCAAATGTTGTCTTTAGATAGGGACGGCATTTGTATGGCAGATTTAGAAAATAGCGATGCAAATGTTGTATTTGTAACTCCCTCTCATCAATTCCCATATGGAATGATTATGCCTATTACGAGAAGGACGCAGCTTTTACAATGGGCGAAGAAAGCGAAAGACAGGTATATTATTGAAGATGATTACGATAGTGAATTTCGCTATTCAGGAAGGCCAATTCCGGCACTGCAAGGATTAGATACAGAGGGGAAAGTTATTTATATGGGGACGCTATCAAAAGCTTTATTGCCCTCGTTACGGATGAGCTATATAGTATTACCGAAGAATTTAATTATAAAGTATCAAAAAGAATATTTGTTTTATACACAAAGCGTTTCAAGAATGGATCAAGAAGTGATTAGAAAGTTTTTAAATGAAGGCTATTGGGAAAAACATATTCATAAAATGCGTGTCGTCTACCGAAAAAAGAGGGATCGACTTGTCTTTGAAATAGAAAAGTATTTCTCTAATCGTGTTGAAGTGATAGGAGAAGATTCAGGATTGCACATTTTATTACAAGTGCATAATGGAATGCGAGAAGAAGAATTAATTCAAGAAGCTGCGAAATATAGTATTAAAGTATATCCTGTGTCTACGTACTATAAAGACGGTACTGCGCCTGAAAATGTAGTTTTACTTGGGTTTGCGATATTATCAGAGGAAGAAATTGCAAAAGCGATTCAATTATTAAATATAGCGTGGTTTAGAAAAAAGTAAAAAAACATCCTCATACGAGAGGATGTTTTTTTATTATTTATTTTCGTCTAAGAATAAGACCATATGCTCTTCGTCCCAATATTGTCCGTTATATTTTAATGAACGTTCTTGCACACCGAATGTTTTAAATCCTAATGATTCATAAAGTTTTTTTGCTCCATCGTTGCCAACAACAACATCAAGCATAACTTGTTCTACTTCTAAAGATTTAGCAAGTTCAAGACATTCTTTAATAAGTGCTTTTCCTGCTCCAAGTCCGCGTGCTTTTGGAGACACATATACAGAACCGATTTTAGCTTTATGTTCTTGTTTTACATATGGTTTCGTTTCCAGTGTTGCAACCCCGATTAATTTTCCATCTTTGAATGCGCCTAGCGTATAGTTTTCATCTTGTGCTAATTTTTGTGCTTTATATTCAATCGCACACTCTTTATTAATAATATCTTCATAAGAAGAGCTAAAAGCTTCAGGGTTTTGCTTTAATCCTTCTACACGAAGTTCTAAGTAAATTTCCGCTTCGTCTTTTGTTAATACATGGATATCCAATTATATCACCCTCCAAATCTTTGACAAATGTATCTTTACTCCGCTATTTGTGGGCAGTAGACTCCAACTTTAAAATCCAGCGAATGCGCGGAAGTTAGATTGGAGATAACTGCCCGTAAATGCCCGATTGGTTCAACTAATAATCCATGGGGTGAACCATTCCATGGATTAAAGTTTCACTTTATTTTATATTGAAATAAGAATAATTTCAAAAGCTTAGCTTAAATGAGCTGATTTTATGAACAAAATAACACCAGTAGTGTTTACTACTACTGGTGTTTTCACACACATATTATTCAAAAGGTAGCTCAATTATAAAGGTTGTTCCTACGCCTAATTTGCTTGTTACTAGAATGGAACCGTTATGCAATTCCACAATTTCTTTCGCAACAGCTAGCCCGATACCCTTTCCTCCAGTAGCTCTCGTTCTAGATTTATCAACACGATAAAAACGATCGAAAATATGCGGAATATCTTCCTCAGGAATACCTTCACCTTCATCTTGTACACTTATTGTAAAAGAATTTGTTTCTGTGAGTACGCGTATTGTAATAGTGGTGTTTTCTAGCGAATGTTGATAAGCATTGTGTAATAAATTTAACATAACTTGTTCCATACGTCTTTCGTCTATGCAAACTTCTAAATCGTCTTTGCAATATACATGGAGTTGCATTTGTTTGTTAGTTAATGTTGTTTTTGTCTTTTCAACCATTCGTTCTAAAAATGGTTGAAGGGTCACTTTTTGTTTTTTTATAACAAATTGGTGTTGTTCTAATTGTACGAGCATAAATAAATCTTGAACGAGATCAGTTACACTATCTGTTTCATCCTCAATGATTTGTAAGTATTCTTCTCGCTCTTCTTTCGTTAAAGTGTCTCTCTTTGCTACTTTCGCATAACCTTTCATATAGGTCAATGGAGTTAATAGTTCATGGGCGACACTAGCAAGAAATTCATTGCGTTCTTTTTTCATATAAGTTAGTTCACTGGACAAATCTTCAATCGTTTTTGCTAAGCTTCCAAGTTCATCATTCCGTTTAATACCTAATTGAATTGGCTTATTTAATTTTGGCATTTTTTCTGTTGCCCTCTTCATTTTTATAAGCGGTTCTGTAATAACACGAGAAAAAACAAAGACAGAAATAGTTGTTAAAATAACCGTCAATATACTAATAATAAGGAATTGATTCATGAGTTTAAGTAACATTCTTTCTAAGAAAGATGTTTTTAATAACATATATAAATTACCTTGAAATCCTTGAATTTCAATTGGGCTTACTGTTGAGATGAATTTTGATTTTTTCCAATTTCTCTCAATAATTAATCCGTCTTTTGGAATAGGTTCTGTTTTACAAGTAAGTTGTTTTTGCATTTCCTTTGTTACGGGTTCTGAGTTAGAGATAATTTTTCCGTCATTGTCAGTGATAATGATAGTTATATCCGAATTAGCAATTAACTCGGATTCAATTAATCCTTCAGCCGCATGTTCGATAGTGAACTCCTGATACCCATAACGTTTTGGACGTTCAGTGTATTGCTGGTGTTTAGTACGTTCATTCCACTCTGCACGTTTTTTTAGCATTTTACTATAGCGATTCCCTTTTTCTAAAAGAGCAAGTGTTTCTTCCTCAATCCGCATTGTTGAAATGCTTTTGTAAAAAGATACGAAAGCAATTGTTTCAATACATAAAGCTAATATTAAAAAGTATGTCCCAATTTTAAGTGAAAGTTTACTCATTTTCTCACCATACCTTATTTCATATAAAGGGTCAGTGGTATGGTATTTTCCACTGACCGAAGTAATTATTCACTTTTCCATTTATATCCGACCTTATAAACAGTTTCTAAGTAATTTTCAACTGGAAATCCTTTTTTACGTAATTTATCACGGATATTGCGAATATGTGAATCGATTGTTCTATATTCAATGTCTGTTTCATAACCCCAAATTTTTTCGATTAAATCATCTCGGCTATAAGCACGGTTTGTATTTTGTAAAAATAGTCCAAGTAACGAAAATTCGATAGGAGTCAGTGAGATTTTTTCATCATACACTGTGACAGTATGTTTCGTTTTATCCCACTCAATACCATTGAAGCTAACAAATCCATCTTTCTTTGTACGGCGTAATATAGCCTCAATTCGTGCAACTAATACATGCTCATCAAATGGTTTTGTAATATAGTCATCTGCGCCGATCGTAAGGCCTTTTACCATATCGTAATTTTGATTACGAGCTGTTAGCATAATGATTGGAACGTTGGAAATTTGACGGATTTGATAGCAAGTATCCCATCCATCCATATTCGGCATCATTACATCTAACAAAACAATATCGAAGTCTTTTTGTTCTATTAACTTTAGTGCTTCAAGGCCAGAGGTAGCTTTCATACAAAAATAGCCACGAGGACTTAAGAACAGATCTAATAATCGTAACATACGTTCTTCATCGTCTACTAATAAAATTTTTACCATAATCTTGTGCACCCCAAACTGTTCATTCTACTTGTATAGTTTACATGAAAATGATAAAAAACTCTTTTTATGTGATTGAGTGGAAGAGTGATTTCTCGCTCAGAGTAATTGACATAAAAAATGCACTAGTTTTGCACAACTATTTTTTATAATAGAAAACGTAGCGACACAAAATACCCTATGTTGCGACATAACGTCATGTCATTTTATTTATAAAATGACAATTCCATTCTATTGTGTATGTGAGATAGAGAGGGTTTTCGTATTCACCTCGCATCGGATAAGAAAAATTTCCTATCTCACACTTTTTTTAAAAGGAGATCATACACATGAATCCAAAAGAAGAAATTTCAAAAAAAGAAAAGCAAGATCGTAATACGGTTGTCATGTGCGTTGCCGTATCTATGGTTATTATTATAAGTTGTGTAAATAAAATTTTGGGGATTTTATAATATAAAAAAAGCTTATTGCTTCTTAAGAAGCAATAAGCTTTTTTCGTTGTTAGGGGGAGTATTTTTATCCGACTTTAATGGGCAGTAAGACCCCCACTTCAAAATGCAGCGAAAGCAAAGAAGTTAGGTGGGGGGCGGGCTTCCCATAAAAGTCCGATTGGTGAGGGCTGATTAAAGTTTCACTTTATATAATAAACCAAGGTAAAATTGCTAATCCAGAAGTTACAATTGCTGTAGTAAATATTAAAACCATAGCTCGTTTGTTTTGTTTCATGTCACATTCTCCTCTACATATCAAGTACATGCGATCAGCGTGGGATGTAGTTCCCCACTGAGTAAAGTTTCACTTTACACTTTTAGTATAATGAATGGAAAGGTTTGGTACGATCGATAAAGGTGACATGAAGATTACATTGTTGTAATGAAAAAAGCACCTTTCTTAATAAGAAGATGCTTTTAAAAACTATATTGAATTATTAATCATTTAAGAATAGAACCATATGTTCCTCGTCCCAATATTGACCGTTATGTTTTAATGAACGCTCTTGTACGCCGTAAGTTTGGAAACCTAATGATTCATATAATTTTTTTGCTGCATCGTTACCAACTACAACATCGAGCATAAGTTGTTCTACATGTAATTTATCGGCATTCTCAATAATTGCTTTAATGAGAGCCCGTCCTGCTCCAAGGCCACGTGCTTTAGGGGAAACAAAAACGGAACCGATTTTTGCCTTATGTTCTTGTTTAATGAAAGGCTTTGTTTCTAAAGTAGCAATGCCGATTAAATCGTTATCTTTGAAGACCCCTAGAGTATACTTATCCGGATTGCTTAATCGTTTTGCCATAGCAGCTACAGGATCCTCATGTTTCAGAACATCTTCATAAGAAGAGCTAAAAGCTTCCGGGTTCTTCGTTAAACCTTCCATACAAACTTTTAAATATATTTCTGCGTCCTCTGTTGTTAATAAGCGAATTTCCATCGTTGTAACCTCCTTGGTCGATTTTAAATCAAATAAATCCATTACATATATAAGAATGTGTATGCGTTTTGTTAGCAGTCTCTTTTAATTTGTAAAAGAATGAAAAGATATATGCTACAATATTTTGTTTTTAATTATGTAATGAAATTATATATTAACTTTATTAACTATTCAAGTGTTTAATATATTACATTTTCATAACTAAAATAACTCCTCGATTGAGGAGTTATTTTAGTTATTCAATCGATAACCATCAATTCGATGTGGATGTGTGTAAATATTACAAGATTCATTTCTAATAAATCCTACGACGGTAATGCCTAAATCGTGAGCGAGTTGCAATGCTAATTTTGTTGGTGCGGATTTAGATAGAACAATTTCACATCCGATTTTTGAAACTTTGAGTAAAATTTCGGATGAAATGCGTCCGCTAAATGCAATGATTTTTCCTTTAACAGATATATTGTTGCGTAAACAATGTCCATATATTTTATCTAATGCATTATGTCTTCCAATATCCATTCTTGATAGGAGGATATTGTTTCGATCACATAGTGCGGTATTGTGAACACCGCCAGTTTGGCGAAAGGTAGTGGAAGATTGTTGTAAAGTATTCATTAAGTAAAAGCATTCTTCAGGAGTAATTTTTACATGTATATCATGTAAATCTTTTGCTTTTGCTGCATCGTTAACGAAAATAAAACCTTGTCTACCTTTTCCGCAGCAGGAAGTGATGTATCGTTTATTATATAAATTTTGATAGAGCGGATTTATTTTTGATGATGTTACATGGACAATTCCGTTATCTTTTTGCACCCATAGTTCTTCAACATCTTTATAAGAAGAAATAATCCCCTCAGAAATTAAAAACCCAATTACCATATCTTCAATATAATTTGGTGTACATACGACTGTTACATATTCTTCACCATTCAATTTAATCGTAATAGGAGATTCTGTAACAATCTCATCAAGTTGTTTTGAAAATGTACCAGATTGATAACGTACAATTGTATACGTTTCTTGCGTAGGCTCCATATTAAATTCCCCTTTTTTATGTATTTCTCTCCCATATTTATCATAAAACAATGGGAAAAATAAAAACACCTATTAGGAAGAAGATCACAGATTATTTTGGTTATTATTGTATATGTACGATATAATAGAAATGTAGAATAGTGAAATTTTCAAGCTTTCGTAGTGATGCCTTATAAACATCTAGAATCGACTTCAAAAGAAAAGTATTTGGGCAGGGCGTTTCAAAAATATGTACAATCCACTTATGAAAACGGATTCATAAGTGGATTGTACAGTTGGTTGTAAGGAGAGGGGAAACTATGGCAGAACAGACAGTCCGTGTAACCGTGGATGGTAAAGAATGTTCCACATCGGGTGAAAAGACGATACTACAATTATTTAACGAGAGTAATTTGGAACATCCTCAAATTTGTCATGTACCAGAAGTAGATCCAATTCAAACTTGTGATACGTGTATTGTAGAAGTAGATGGGAAGTTAATGCGTGCTTGTTCAACGAAATTAGAGAACGGTATGCATATCGAAAGACAGTCCCAGCGTGCCAAAGAGGCGCAGACTGAGGCGATGGATCGAATATTAGAGAATCATTTATTGTATTGTACCGTGTGTGATAACAATAATGGTAATTGTAAAGTCCATAACACCGTACATATGATGGGAATTGAAGAACAGAAATATCCGTATGAGCCGAAAGTAAGTGCTTGTGAAGTGGATATGTCACATCCGTTTTATCGGTATGATCCAAATCAATGTATTGCTTGTGGACAGTGTGTAGAAGTATGTCAAAACCTACAGGTTAATGAAACTATATCGATAGACTGGAGCTTAGATCGTCCGCGTGTTATATGGGATAATGGTGTAAGTATAAACGATTCATCTTGTGTAAGTTGTGGGCAGTGTGTAACAGTATGTCCATGTAATGCGTTAATGGAAAAATCAATGTTAGGTGAAGCTGGATTCATGACAGGATTAAAACCAGACGTGTTAAATCCGATGATTGATTTTGTAAAGGATGTAGAGCCTGGATATAGTAGTATTTTAGCGGTTTCAGAAGTAGAGGCTGCGATGCGTAAGACGAAAGTTAATAAAACAAAAACAGTTTGTACATTTTGTGGTGTCGGTTGTTCATTCGAAGTATGGACGAAAGATCGCCATATATTAAAAGTGCAACCTGTTTCAGATGCACCGGTTAATGGTATTTCCACATGTGTAAAAGGTAAATTTGGATGGGACTTTGTAAATAGTGAAGATCGAATTACGAAGCCATTAATTCGCCAAGGAGATATGTTTGTTGAAGCTTCATGGGAAGAAGCGTTAGAAGTTGTTGCTTCTAACATGCAGCATATTAAATCTGAATACGGCAGCGATGCATTTGGATTCATTTCTTCATCGAAAGTAACGAATGAAGAAAATTACCTTATGCAAAAACTAGCTCGACAAATATATGGAACGAATAATGTAGACAATTGTTCTCGTTATTGTCAATCTCCAGCAACAGATGGTTTATTTAAAACTGTCGGTATGGGCGGCGATGCAGGAACAGTGAAAGATATAGCTGAAGCAGGACTTGTCATTATCGTTGGTGCGAATCCAACAGAAGGACACCCTGTACTTGCGACGCGTGTAAAACGTGCTCATAAATTACACGAGCAAAAACTGATTGTAGCAGACCTTCGTAAACATGAAATGGCAGAGCGTGCGGATTTATTTATTCATCCGCGCCAAGGTACGGATTACGTATGGCTTGCTGGTATTACGAAATATATTATTGATCAAGATTGGCATGATAAAAAGTTCATAGCTGAAAATGTGAAGAACTTTGATGAATATAGCACAATGCTAGAAAAGTATACGCTTGATTATACAGAAGAAATTACGGGGATTTCGAAAGAAAACCTGAAAGAAATGGCTCGTATGGTATGTGAAGCAGATGGAACTTGTATACTTTGGGGAATGGGGGTAACGCAAAATACAGGAGGAAGTACAACATCTGCTGCCATTTCAAATTTACTGCTTGTTACGGGGAACTATCGTCGTCCTGGTGCAGGCGCATATCCATTACGAGGTCATAATAATGTACAAGGTGCTTGTGATATGGCGACATTACCAAACTGGCTTCCAGGTTATCAAGCAGTATCGGATGATACGCTTCGTGCTAAGTTTGAAAAAGCATACGGCACAACGATTCCGAAAGCACCAGGATTAAATAATATTGCAATGTTACTTGCGGCAGAAGAAGGAAAACTACGTGGTATGTATGTCATGGGAGAAGAAATGGCTTTAGTCGATTCCAATGCAAACCATGTGCAACATATTTTAGCGAATTTAGACTTCCTTGTTGTTCAAGATATGTTCTTATCAAAAACAGCTCGTTTTGCTGATGTTATTTTACCAGCGGCACCAAGCTTAGAAAAAGAAGGAACGTTTACGAATACAGAGCGACGTATTCAAAGATTATATGAAGTATTAAAACCACTGGGCGATTCAAAACCAGATTGGTGGATTTTACAAAAAGTTGCTCGTGCACTCGGCGGGGATTGGAATTACGAAAGTCCAAGTGAAATTATGGACGAAATTGCATCGCTTGCACCGTTATACTCTCAAGCAACGTACGATCGTCTAGAAGGATGGAATAGTTTATGTTGGGGTAGCCATGATGGTAGTGATACACCGCTATTATATGTAGACGGATTTAACTTCCCAGATAAACTAGCTCGTTTATCATTAGATGAATGGATACCACCGGTTGTAGCGCCAGATGAGTATGATTTACTTTTAAATAATGGACGTATGCTAGAACATTTCCATGAAGGGAATATGACGAATAAGTCGGCTGGTATTTTATCTAAAGTATCTGAAGTGTTCGTTGAAATTTCACCTGAACTTGCTATAGAACGCAATGTGAAAGATGGTGGTCTTGTAGAATTAGCATCACCATTTGGCAAAATTAAAGTACAAGCGCTTATTACTGATCGTGTAACGGGGAAAGAGCTATACTTACCGATGCATGCAACGATAAATGAAGAAGCGATCAATATTTTAACTGGGACGGCAACAGACCTTTATACGTGTACACCGGCGTACAAACAAACGATGGTGAAAATGCGTGTATTACGTGAAAAAGGAAATCGTCCGTTACCATCTTCAAACCCGCGAGATAAAAAGCGTAATCCGCAAAATGGTGTTGAAATCGAGCAAAAATGGCAAAGAAAACAATACGTATCACTCGTGGACTAGGGGGCGAAGATAGTGGCGAAAGAAATTACTTTAATTAAAAAGAAAGTTGTAACAGAGGAAGAACAGAAACAGCAAGTAGCAGATGAACTTCTAAATGAGCTATCTAATAATCGTGAAGCAGTAGAAGAAACGATGCAACTGTTAGCGCAGTTGCAGAAGGCTGGAATATTAGATGCGGCGATTAGTTTACTTGCTGCGAAGGAAGATGTTTCAAAAATCGCTGTGGAGCAATTAAATCGTGAACCAGTTAAAAATGCACTTAACAATATGATGGGTGCGGGGGAAGCACTATCCTCAGTTGACCCAGAAGTAACGAAGCAAATTACCTCGAGCTTAGTCACTGGATTGCAATTTGCAACAGATGAATTAAAAAGTGGTAAAAAAACAAAAGTGATGGATTTCTTTAAAGTGTTAAAAGATCCAGATATCAATAGAGCCATTACATTCGGTTTTAGCTTCTTGAAAGCATTTGGACAAGGGTTAGAGAAAAAATAGAGTAAGTGAAAAAGTGATGGGAAGTAGCCATCACTTTTTTCATTGCATGTATAAGAGTGTTCATGTTAAGCGGAATATATTATTATTAAAGGGATGGGTTAGAAATGGAAATGTGGAATCCATCTCAAATATCGTTTTAGAATGTGGAGGAATATATGCAACACCGTAAAAGACTATCTATACCAGGAGTAATGAGACATTCCTTTCAAACTGTTAGATTTGCTTTTTGGAATGTGTTAACATTCCAACTTGCTTATAAATTATTAGCAGCGATTGTGTTTATCCCACTTTTCGGTATTATTTTCAATAAGTTGTTGTACTTTGGTGGGTATGCAAACGCAACAAATGATGAGTTATTAGCATTTTTGAAAACACCATACGGGATTTTAGCGATTGTAATTTTATCTATATTGGCATTGTTTCTGATCTTTACAGAGTTTGCAGTACTTATTATCATTTCGTACTTCGCTCATAAAAGGCAAAAGGTGAGATTACGTCCGATTTTATATAAAACAGTAACGTATTTACCTTCTCTGTTTACATATTGCTTACCTGGCTTTGTTTTGTATGCAGTTGTACTATTACCACTATTAAGTATGGGATATAAATCTGCATTGATTCCTGAAATTCAAATTCCTAATTTTATTACAGGTGAACTATTTAAGACAACAATGGGGCAAGTTGGATATTATACTTTCTTTGCTGTAGTTGCCTATTTGAACCTTCGTTGGATTTTTGTTTTACCTATTATTGTTTTAGAGGAGAAGCCGTTCCGTACGGCAGCACGAAAAAGTGCAACCTTAGTAAAAGAAAGCTTCTTTAAAGTGTTGTTCTTTTTAGTAGGTTTTTTCATATCTGTAGGAATTGTTTTTCTTTTATGTGTAGGAATTTATTTACTTTGTCTGTGGGGAGTATATGAATTTACAAACCCAGAAGGGACATTTGCACTACTAGCAGAGTCAACTATTTCAGTTTTCCTAACAAGTACATTGTATCTATTTAGCTTTATTATGACGCCGTTCTATATTATGGCGTTAACAAGATTGTATTTACAAAAGGTTCCAGTCGAAGATGTTTTATTAGAAGAAGGATTAGATTATTCAAAGACGAAGGCAGATAAATGTTTCTTCCAAAAACATCGTTGGAAATTTATTGGTGTATATATTGTAGGAATTATTACGGCGGGAATGGTTGTTGCTTTCATTGTGACCTTTATTACAAACACATATAAAGAACCGATTATTATGGCTCATCGCGGTTATATTTCAAAAGGTGTAGAAAATACGAAAGAAGCTGTGCAGGGAGCTATTGATGCGAAAGCAGACTACGCTGAAATTGATGTACTACAAACGAAAGACGGTGAACTAGCAGTTATACATGATTTGAAGTTGAAACGTCTTGCTAATGCTAATGTTCATGTTTCGGATTTAACGATGGACGAGTTAAGGCAGCTTACCCTTAGTCAAGATGGGTTTTCAGGACAAATCAGTACACTTGATGAAATCATTAAGTTGGCTAAGGGTAAAATCAAACTTAATATTGAAGTGAAGCTTCATGGTGGTGAAAAAGATTTTGTAAATAAAGTATTAAAAACGATTAAAGATAATGAATTTGAGAAGCAATGTGTTATTCAAACGTTACATTACCCACTTATAAAAGAGTTTAAGCGTGCAAATTCAGATATAAAAGTCGGATATATACTGTATGCAAGTAGAGCCAACTTAAAGAATGTGAAAGCTGATTTTTATGTAGCAGAAGAATACATGTTAAATAAGAAATTAGTAAAAGAAGCAAGGAAGTTAAACAAACCAATTTACGTATGGACGGTAAATGATATGGAAAGTTTAAAGGGATATTATAAATTGAACGTAGATGGTATCATTACCGACTATCCTGAAGATGCACGTGAAACAATTAAGATGCTAAAAGAGCAAGAAGAGGAAGAAAGTGATCTGTTTGATAAAATTACGGAAACAACAGATGATTTATTTTCTAAGTTATTTATAAGTTATCCGGCTGCTAGCTAAATGCTAGCAGCTGTTTTTTTATCCCGCATTAACGGGCGGTAAGACCCCCACCTCAAAATTCAGGGGAAGCAAAGAAGTTAGGTGGGGGATCAACTGCTCGTAAAAGCCCGATTGATGAGGGCTGATAATCAGTGGGGATGAACAAAACCCCCACTGATTAAAGTTGCACTTTATAAAAAGAATATATCTCTAAAGTATTGTGTAAATTAATAACTGTATATGTATACGGCATCATTGAGATTTCTTACATCGTTACATTATTGTCAAATAATAAATGATTACTACTTATTTTGAAGGAGTATAATAAAAATAGAGTGATAGATAATGAGATGGAACAAAGAGGCTAATAGAATCAATGTTCCATATATTTACACTATTCTAAATATATAAACTTTAAAAATATAGTATGTTAGCGTTTTCATAACTTTTAAGTTATGCTAGAATAAGGACATAAGTTATTAATTATTACAAAAAGAAAAAAGACTTTCTTTTTTCTGTTAATTATAAGGGGGCATTTCATTATGCGTATTGGGGTACCAGCAGAAATTAAAAACAACGAAAACCGTGTGGCAATGACACCAGCAGGTGTTGTGCATTTAATTCGTAACAATCACGAAGTATTCATTCAAAAGGGTGCAGGTTTAGGATCTGGTTTCACAGATGCTCAGTATGTTGAAGCAGGAGCAAAAATTGTTGATACAGCTGAAGAAGCTTGGAACATGGAAATGGTTATGAAAGTTAAGGAACCAATTGAAAGCGAATACAAACACTTCAGCGAAGGTTTAATTTTATTCACATACTTACACTTAGCTCCAGAACCAGAATTAACAAAAGCATTAATCGAAAAGAAAGTTGTTTCTATTGCATATGAAACAGTACAATTAGAAAACCGTTCTCTACCATTACTTGCACCTATGAGTGAAGTAGCTGGTCGTATGGCTGCACAAATTGGTGCACAATTCCTTGAGAAGAACAAAGGCGGTAAAGGTATCTTACTTGCAGGTGTTCCAGGGGTTAAACGTG
>NZ_JAKUFF010000042.1:0-40534 GCF_022663305.1 Bacillus cereus group sp. BfR-BA-01408
CATAAAAAGCGAAAGTGGCTCGTTCTCAAGCCACTAAGAAAAAAGAAAAAGCCTCGCTTTTTATCAAAGCGAAGCCATCCTTTTCTTACTTACGCTTTTTCTTTTTCTTCTTGAATCCTGGTACGTTTTCGAAGAATGCTTTTTTCTTCTTGCCGTTACCATCTTTTTTCCCTGGTTGGCTAGCGGACGCGGATGCAGATCCTCTTCCTTTACCTTTGCCACCACGGTCAAATTTTCTACCTGTGCCACGTTCTCCGCCGCGCTCATTACTGCGTTCGCTACGTCCGCCGCGTTTCTTTCTGCCTGTTCTTGGCTGTTCGATCACGACTGGACGATCTTTGAACTTACGACGAGGCGTACCTTTCATGCCAACGATTTCAAAGTCGATTGCCCGCTCGTCTTTGTTTACGTTAATAACGCGAATGGTAATTTCGTCACCGATGCGGAATACGTTACCTGTACGTTCTCCAATCATTGCGAAATGCTGCTCATCATAACGGTAGTAATCATCCGTTAAGTAGCTAACGTGTACAAGACCTTCAATTGTATTTGGAAGCTCTACGAATAAACCGAAGTTTGTTACAGAGCTAATCATACCATCATACTCTTCGCCGATCTTATCGACCATATACTCTGCTTTTTTCATTTCGTCTGTTTCACGTTCTGCTTCAACAGCACGGCGTTCCATATTAGAAGAATGATCTGCAATCTCAGGTAATTTTTCACGCCATTTTGCTTGTGTTTCATTATCAACTTTACCGTTAATGATATATTCACGAATCAATCTGTGAACAATCGTATCTGGGTAACGACGAATTGGTGATGTGAAATGCGTGTAGAACTCAGTTGATAGACCAAAATGTCCTAAGCTTTCTGCATCGTAACGTGCTTGCTTCATAGAACGAAGCATTACTGTCGAAATAACTACTTCTTCTGGTTGCCCTTGAACCATTTCAAGAATTTGTTGTAGCGCACGAGGGTGTACTTCATTTGCACGTCCTTTTACCGCATATCCGAAGTTCGTTACAAACTCGAAGAAACGCTCTAACTTATCTTCTTTCGGATCTTCATGGACACGGTACATAAATGGTACGTTCATCCAGTGGAAATGCTCTGCTACTGTTTCGTTCGCGACAAGCATAAATTCTTCAATTAACTTCTCTGATACAGAACGATCACGCATAACAACGTCTGTCGGTTTTCCTTCTTCATCTACTAATACTTTTGCTTCTTTAAAGTCAAAGTCGATTGCACCGCGGCGCATACGTTTTTCACGTAGGATTTGTGCTAATTGCCCCATCTCTTTAAACATCGGTACGAGCGGCTCATAGCGTTTCATTAACTCTTCGTCCTCATCTTCTAAAATGCTTCTTACGTCAGCATACGTCATACGCTCTGTCGTTTTAATTACACTTTGGAAAATCTCGTGTTTTACGACGTCACCTAAGTTGTTGATTTCCATTTCACAAGACAATGTCAGACGGTCTACTTTCGGATTTAATGAGCAAATACCGTTCGATAGACGATGCGGAATCATCGGAATTACACGGTCAACAAGATATATACTCGTCGCTCTCTCCGCTGCTTCTACATCAATTGGAGAACCTTCTTGAACGTAATGACTTACATCCGCAATATGAACGCCAAGTTTATAGTTACCGTTCTCGAGCTTCGTTACTGTAACAGCGTCATCTAAATCTTTTGCGTCTGCACCGTCAATCGTTACGATCATTTGGTCACGCAGGTCACGGCGATCTTTTAAATCTTCTTCTGAAATCGTTTCTGGTACACTGTTTGCGTGCTCCATCACTTCTTCAGGGAACGCTAAAGGCAAATGATGTTTATGAATAACAGATAAAATATCTACTCCTGGATCATTTTTATGACCTAGAATTTGAATAACTTCACCTTCTGCACTTAAACGATTCTCTGGATAGCTCGTAATTTTCACAACTACTTTATGACCTTCTACAGCGCCCATTGATGCGCTTTTCAATACGAAAATGTCACTTGTCCAGCGCTTATTGTCAGGTATAACAAATCCAAAGTTTTTGGACTCTGTATATGTACCAACTAGTTCTTTCGTTCCGCGTTCTAAAATGCGTACAATGGAACCTTCTTGACGCGAACCACTCGATTGAGAACTAAGGCGGGCTAATACTGTATCACCATGAAGCGCACCGTTTAATTCTGTAGGCGGAATGAAAAGATCATCGTCTCCTGTTTTCTTCTCGTCTGGTACAACAAACGCAAAGCCACGTGCATGTCCAATTAACTTACCACGTACTAAATTCATTTTTTCAGGAAGACCGTAACGGTTGCTACGAGTACGAATAACAAGTCCCTTCTCTTCCATCGTTACAAGCGCCTTTACAAAATCTTTAAAGCCCTCAGAACCTTCAATCCCAAACGCCTCTTCTAACTCTTGTATCGTTAGCGGTTTATACGCTTCTTCTCTCATAAATAATAACAACTTATCAATATGTTCTTGTATGATTTCTTCCAAGCAAAAATACCTCCTTTAAACCCTTATATTATTTAGTGTATCCGAAAGATGGGGGATGTATAAAGCGAAACTTCAATCATCTCCCAATGATTTTTTTACAGCTTCCATAAAAAATTCCCTTATGAAAAAAAGAGGCAACTAGATCTTACCAATCTAGTTGCTCCAAGAAGTTATATACATCCTCATGTAGCTCGTCACGCTGTTTATCAAGTGTAATGACATGCGTAGAGTCTTCATACCATTTAATGTCTTTTAACGTTGATTCTACACCGTTATAAATAATGTTCGCACTATCTGTATTAATCATTTCATCATGACGCGCTTGTACAACAAATGTTGGGGCATAAATCATGTCCACATTGTTACGTACGTCAGCAATTAATTGTTGTAATGCTTTTAATGTATTCATCGGTGTCTTTTGGAATTCCAACATTTCTTGTTCGATTTGCTCTGGTGATTTTTGCTCACGCTTTTTATATTCGCGGGCATATGCCAATATACCTTGGTACATCGTTTCTTCACTCTTAATATACATCGGTGCACACATTGGTACTACACCTAAAACCGGTACTGTATAACCTAATTTTAGAGAAAATACGCCGCCAAGTGACAATCCAACGACAGCAATTTTCTCAAAACCTTTATCTTTTAAAAGCTGATATGCCTCCGTTACGTCTTGCCACCAATCTTCAGGACCTGTATGAACAAGCTCTTCTGGTGGTACACCGTGCCCTTTATAAATTGGGGCATGACAAGTGTAGCCTTTCTTTTCTAAGAAACGCCCTAACATACGTACATCAGCTGAGTTTCCTGTGAATCCATGTAGTAATAAAACAGCGCGGTCTCCACCCTCAAATGTAAATGGTTTCGGAGATGCTAATTTCATCATGTACTTCTCCTCTTTCTCTTCTGTAATCTAGTCGTATTCTTTCTATATCTAGTGTACCATATTTATATTTCTATAATCTAATTAGAAACATCTTTCAAATGACAAAACAAAAAAAGAAGAACCATTAGTACATCTTACTAACGCTTCTTCTTTCAATTCTATAAGTTTAAGTACGTAACACCAATTGTTAATGCGAAGAACAATACAGCTAAAACAATTGTAATACGGTTTAATACCGCTTCAATTCCACGTGCTTTTTGCTTACCAAATAATTGCTCTGCACCGCCTGAAATTGCACCTGAAAGGCCTGAGCTATTACTAGACTGCATAAGTACCATAACAATCATTAAAATCGATACAATAATAAGTAAAACGGATAATAACGTATGCACTTGGCGTACCTCCTACAAAGATTCAGTTATTGTAACTGTAGCATAAATTCTATAGAAAAGCGAGAGCTATAAGGTTGCTCCCGCTTTTCTTCTATTACATGAACATCATTGCAAATAGCGGCCCGAGCAAACATGTTAAAATCGCTGTTAATGTCATTGTTACCGATCCAATAACACCTTCATGTTCATTATTTTTCATCGCTCTCATCACGCCCATAATATGAGAAGCACATCCAAATCCGATACCTTTACCAACTGAGTTTGTAACGCGGCTCCATTTTAATAAAAGCGGGCCGGTAATCGTTCCAGTAATACCTGCAATAACAACGAAGGCTGCTGTTAATGACGGCACACCACCAACTTGCTCTGAAACACTCATCGCAACTGGCATTGTCACTGATTTTGGTAAAGAAGATAAAATTAAGCTTTTATCTGTTCCCATAAGTGACGCAATAGCAAAGTCACTTGCAATGGCAACTGTTGTACCTACTAGTACCCCGCCGGCAATCGGTACAACATATTTTTGAAGAACGTGGCGTTGTTTATAAAGAGGAATTGCAAATGCTACAACACCGGGTCCGAGCAGTTTTGCAATCCAGCCGCCACCACTTTCCATATAATGTTGATACGGTATATCAAGCATAATAAATAAGAAAGCCATTAATCCTGTTGCTACAAGCATTGGAATGGTGAATGGTGTTGGAAATAATTTGTAGATTTTTTTAGATAATTGGTATAATAGCACCGTAAAAATAACCCAACCGATTCCGATCAATATTTGGCTCATCGCGACTCTCTTTCCTTTCTATTCGCAAGATATTGTCCTGTATGTCCTGCGACAATAATAATTAAAAATGTACTCGCTACAATTGTAATGAAAAGAGAAATTCCTTTACTCATAAAAAAAGCACCGTAATTCATTAGGCCAAGTGTTGGCGGAATTAATAAAAACGGCATAATAGCAACGAGTGTTTCTGCTCCTAAATCGAACCATTTCACTGGAAGAACTTTTAGGCTAAGTAAAACAAGTAAGAGGAACATTCCAATCAAACTTCCTGGAATCGGAATATTTAACATTTCTTGTACCCAAGTTCCAACCATATAAAAAACGTAAAGAGCAGCAATTTGGACAAGAATCTTTGTAAATTTCATGTTCATCATCCCTCTTGTTTATACGATCTTCTGTTAATATCTTTATCATAGTATAAATTGTAAAAAGCTGCAATTTATCAACTTGACAGCAAAAAACGCCTATGTTATACGCTTACAACCTTGATATGACTACATTTCTAAAAGAAAATTAAGTCAAAAACCTTGACCTAATATAAGAAGTTTTTATTTTCTGAATTTTAAAGGTTGTTATTTCAATAAAATAATCTTTTTATCCTTACGCTTACATATATATAAAGTGAAACTTTAATCAGTGGGGGTTCTTTATCCCCCACTGATTATTGCTGTATTTCGAGGTGGGGGTCTTACTGCCCATTAAAGTGGGATAAACAAGATAGGTGGTGAACATATGCCCAAAAAAGTTCTCATTTTTTGTGATCCTGGGATTGATGATACGATGGCTCTCCTCTTAGCATTCTTTATTGATGAAATAGAAATCATCGGCATTGTTGCTGATTACGGCAATGTTCCAAAAGAGATGGCCGTACAAAATGCTCATTTTCTTAAGAATGAAACAATGAATAGAAATATTAAGATATTTGGTGGGTCAGAGCGTCCACTTACTGGTGCCCCACCTGCTTTTTTTACCGATGTACATGGGAAACAAGGGCTCGGGCCAATTATTCCAAAAGGGAATGTAACTAACGGGGAAATGGAGAATTTTTTCGAAGTTATTCCTCTTATTGAACAGTATAAAGATGAAGTAATCATTGTAAGTTTAGGAAGACTTACCTCCCTCGCAATTTTATTCATCGTATGTAAACAGTTAATGAAGCAAATTAAATCTTACTACATAATGGGCGGTGCCTTTTTACACCCGGGTAATGTTACCCCTATTTCTGAAGCAAACTTTTATGGTGATCCTGCTGCCGCTAATATAGTCCTTCAATCCTCACCTAACATGTACATCTATCCATTAAACGTCACCCAATATTCCATCATTACACCAGAAATGGCTGAATATATTGAAGCAAAAGGAAAAGCCCCACTCGTCAAACCTTTATTCGATCATTATTACTATAGTTATTATAAAAATGCTCTACCACATTTAAAGGGTAGCCCCTTCCATGACACAATGCCAATACTCGCTTTACTTGATAACTCTATGTTTACGTATCACAAATCACCTATCGTTATCATGACCGAATCTTATGCACAAGGGGCAAGCATTGGGGAATTCCGCTCTTTAGAAGAATCTAAACCATTTATTGATCGGCCGATTCATCAAATCGCAATTGATTTTGATTATAACCGCTTCTTTAAACATTTCATGTCACTTATGACGGGGGAAGAATTTTAACAAAAAAAAACAGACCGTGATTTCTCACGGTCTGTCGTTATTTTCTACAATTATCGTTTGATGTTGTAGAAAGATTTGATACCATCGTAAACAGCGATTTCGCCTAGTTCGTCTTCGATGCGTAATAATTGGTTGTACTTAGCAATACGGTCAGTACGGCTCATAGAACCAGTTTTGATTTGGCCAGCGTTAGTTGCAACTGCGATGTCAGCGATTGTAGCATCTTCAGTTTCACCAGAACGGTGAGATACAACTGCTGTGTAACCAGCACGTTTAGCCATTTCGATAGCTTCGAAAGTCTCAGTTAAAGTACCGATTTGGTTAACTTTAATTAAGATTGAGTTAGAGATACCTTTTTCGATACCTTCAGCAAGTTTTTGAGTGTTAGTTACGAATAAGTCGTCACCAACTAATTGTACTTTGCTTCCAAGACGCTCAGTTAATAATTTGTGACCATCCCAGTCGTTTTCGTCTAAACCATCTTCGATAGAGATGATTGGGAAGTCTTTGCAAAGCTCTTCGTAGAAATCAACCATTTCTGCAGAAGTTAAGCCAGTACGGCCTTCGCCTGCAAGGTCATATTTACCAGTTTCTTTGTTGTAGAACTCAGAAGAAGCAACGTCCATTCCTAAGAATACGTTCTCGCCAGCTTTGTAACCAGCTTTTTCGATAGCTTCGATGATTACTTCTAATGCTTCACGGTTAGAACCAAGGTTTGGAGCGAATCCACCTTCGTCACCTACTGCAGTGTTAAGACCTTTGTCATGTAATACAGCTTTAAGTGCATGGAATACTTCAGCACCCATACGGATTGATTCTTTGAATGTTGGAGCACCAACTGGTAAGATCATGAACTCTTGGAAGTCAACGTTGTTATCAGCGTGAGAACCACCGTTGATGATGTTCATCATTGGAGTTGGTAATTGTTTTGCATTGAATCCACCAAGGTAACGGTATAATGGAAGACCTACGAAGTCAGCTGCTGCGTGAGCTACTGCCATAGATACACCAAGGATAGCGTTAGCGCCTAGTTTACCTTTGTTTGGAGTGCCATCTAATTCGATCATAGCACGGTCGATACCAGCTTGGTCAGTTACGTCGAAACCAACGATTTCTGGAGCGATAATTTCGTTAACGTTGTTTACTGCGTTAACAACGCCTTTACCAAGGTAACGAGATTTGTCACCGTCACGTAATTCTACTGCTTCGTGTTCACCAGTAGATGCACCACTTGGTACGATAGCGCGTCCGAAAGCGCCGCTTTCTGTGTAAACTTCTACTTCTACAGTTGGGTTACCACGAGAGTCAAGGACTTCGCGAGCATAAACATCAATAATTGTTGACATAATAAATTCTCTCCTTTTTATATAAGCAAATTATTTAATAATTGTTTTACCTGTCATTTCTTTCGGTTGCTCAACACCAAGAAGTGTAAGCATTGTTGGAGCGATATCACCTAAGATACCACCTTCACGTAATTCTACGTCGTTCTTCGTAACGATGAAAGGAACCGGGTTAGTTGTATGAGCTGTCATTGGCTCTCCGTCAGAAGTTAATTCTTCGTCAGCATTACCATGGTCAGCAGTAATAAGTGCTACACCATCTTTTGCAAGAATCGCTTCTACAACTTTTCCTAAACATTCGTCAGTTGCTTCTACTGCTTTAATTGTTGGTTCCATCATCCCAGAATGGCCAACCATATCACAGTTCGCAAAGTTAAGAATGATAACATCATGTTTATCATTTTCGATTTCATTTACTAAAGCGTCCGTTACTTCGTAAATGCTCATTTCAGGTTTCAAGTCATACGTTGCAACCTTCGGTGAGTTAATTAAGATACGCTCTTCTCCTGGGAATTCAGCCTCACGACCACCGCTAAAGAAGAATGTAACGTGCGGATACTTTTCAGTTTCCGCGATGCGAAGTTGCTTTAATCCCGCTTGCGCAACAACTTCACCTAAAGTGTTATCAAGGTTCATTGGCTTGAATGCCACGTAACCATCTACTGTTTCACTAAAGTGTGTCATACATACGAATTCTGGAATGTGAGGTACTTTTTCACCACGATCGAACTCACGGAAGTCTTCGTTTGTAAATACACGAGCAATTTGAATTGCACGGTCTGGACGGAAGTTATAGAAGATAACTGCATCATCATCATTGATTGTTGCAACTGGCGTGTTATCTTCGTTAACAATTACAGACGGCAATACGAATTCATCGTAGATACCATTTGCATAAGAGTCTTCTACACACTCTTCTGCTGATTTATAAGTAGGGCCTTCACCATTCACCATAGCACGGTAACATTTTTCTACGCGATCCCAACGCTTGTCACGGTCCATGGAGTAATAACGACCAGAGATAGTCGCGAATTGTCCTACTCCTGTTTCTTTAATTACTTCATTTGTCGCATCAATATAGCTTTGTGCTGTTTTTGGTCCAACATCGCGGCCATCTAAGAATGCATGAATGTATACTTTCTCAACGCCTTCTTTAGCTGCTAAGCGAAGAAGAGCAAACATGTGGTTCATGTGACTGTGCACACCACCGTCAGAAAGTAAACCGAATAAATGAAGTGCAGTACCTTTTTCTTTTACGCTTTTAATTGCACTTTGGAACGTTTCGTTCTTGTCGAACTCACCTTCACGAATTGCAACGTTTACGCGTGTTAAGCTTTGATATACAATGCGGCCAGCACCGATATTTAAGTGACCAACCTCAGAGTTACCCATTTGACCTTCTGGAAGACCTACTGCCTCACCACAAGCTGTAAGCGTTGTGTGAGGGAATTTGTTCCAGTAACCATCAAAATTAGGTTTCTTAGCTTGTGCTACAGCATTCCCGTAAGTTTCTTCACGAAGTCCGAAACCGTCAAGAATAATTAGAGCTGTTGGCTTTCTCATTTTACCGCCTCCAGAAGACCTAAGAACGAAGCAGGCTCTAAGCTAGCACCGCCAACTAAAGCGCCGTCGATGTCAGATTGTGCCATGTACTCTTTAATGTTTTCTGGTTTTACGCTACCGCCGTATTGAATACGAACAGCTTCTGCAGCAGCTGGAGAAACAGCCTCTGCAACAACTTTACGGATGTGCGCACATACTTCGTTTGCGTCTGCAGAAGAAGAAGATTTACCTGTACCGATAGCCCAGATTGGCTCATAAGCGATAACAGTTGCTTTAACTTGCTCTTCAGTTAAACCTGCAAGTGCTTTTGTCACTTGACCTGCTACTAGATCAAATGTTTTTCCGCTTTCGCGCTCTTCTAAAGTCTCACCACAACATACGATTGGTGTTAAACCATGTTCAAATGCTGCGATAGTCTTTTTGTTTACTGACTCATCTGTTTCAGCAAACATTTCACGACGCTCAGAGTGGCCAAGTACTACGTAGCCTACTTTTAAGTCGCTAAGTGCTACTGGGCTAATTTCGCCAGTGAATGCACCATTTTTTTCGAAGTGCATGTTTTGTGCACCTACTTGTAAATCAGTTCCTTCAGTCGCTGCTACAAGGCGCTCTAAGAATAGAGCTGGAGAGCAAACTACTGCATCAACAGCTGAAGCTGCTGGGATTTGACCTTTAACTTCCTCTACGAAGCTAACTGCTTCAGATAGAGTTTTATTCATTTTCCAGTTACCTGCGATAATTGGTTTACGCATGCTTTGCACCGTCCTTTTTCTTTGGCTGCTACTTATTTGTCGTTAAGACAAACTACACCTGGAAGCTCTTTACCTTCCATGAATTCTAATGACGCACCGCCGCCAGTAGAAATGTGGCTCATTTTATCAGCCATACCGAATTTTTCAACAGCTGCTGCAGAGTCACCACCGCCGATAACAGAGTATGTACCTTCTGCATCTGCTAATGCTTGTCCTACTGCTTTTGTACCTTCTGCGAATGGAGTCATTTCGAATACACCCATTGGTCCATTCCATACAACAAGCTTAGAGTTTTTAATTACATCTGCATAAATTTCACGTGTTTTAGGACCGATGTCCACGCCTTCCCAGTTAGAAGGGATAGAATCGATATTAACGATTTTAGTTGTTGCAGTTTCAGAGAATTCCTCAGTGATTACAACATCAACTGGCATGTAGAAGTTTACGCCTTTTTCTTTTGCAAGTTGCATAAATTCTTTAGCTAGTTCAATCTTGTCGTCTTCACATAGAGATAGACCAATTTCATGACCTAAAGCTTTAACGAATGTGTAAGCAAGTCCGCCACCGATGATTAAGTTATCTACTTTGTCTAATAGATGACGAATTACACCGATTTTATCTTTTACTTTCGCACCACCGATGATAGCTGTGAATGGACGATCTGGGTTAGAAAGTGCTTTTCCAAGAACATCTAACTCTTTTTCCATTAGTAAACCAGATACTGCTGGTAGGTAGTCCGCGATACCTGCTGTAGAAGCGTGAGCACGGTGAGCTGCACCGAATGCATCGTTTACGAAGATGTCAGCAAGAGCTGCAAATTCTTTCGCAAGTTCTGCATCGTTCTTTTCTTCGCCCGCATAGAAACGTACGTTTTCAAGAACTAATACGTCGCCTTCGTTCATTGCTGCAACCATTTCTTGTACAGCTGGTCCGAATGCTTCGTCTGCTTTTTTAACGTCTTTACCAAGAAGCTCGCCTAAACGTGCTGCTACTGGAGTTAAACGCATTTCTTCTACTACTTGACCTTTTGGACGGCCTAAGTGGCTTGCTAAAATAACTTTCGCACCTTGCTCTACTAAATATTGAATTGTAGGAAGAGCTGCACGGATACGAGTTTCATCTGTAATTTTGCCTTCTTTCATAGGTACGTTGAAGTCAACGCGGCAAAATACACGCTTACCTTTTAAATCTACGTCACGAATTGATTTTTTGTTCATTGGATTTCCCTCCGACTACTAGTTAGGATTGACAAAACCCACTCAAAAGCTTAACACATTTGCTTTTAAAACGAAAGAAGAGAGAGAGGGAACAAACCCTCTCCCTCGTTTTGTCATTGATAACTTATATAATTAAGAATTAAAGACCTTTTGAAGTCATGTAAGCTGCTAGGTCTACTACGCGGTTAGAGTAACCAGTTTCGTTATCGTACCAAGAAAGTACTTTAACCATGTTACCTTCCATTACCATTGTAGATAATGCATCGATTGTAGAAGAAGCTGTACATCCGTTATAGTCGATAGATACTAATGGCTCTTCGCTGTATCCAAGGATACCTTTTAATTCGCCTTCAGCTGCTGCTTTGAATGCTGCATTTACTTCTTCAACTGTTACTTCTTTGTCAAGTTCAACAACTAGGTCAACTAGAGAAACGTTAGCAGTTGGAACACGTACAGCGCCACCGTTTAATTTACCTTTAAGTTCTGGTAATACTAATGCTACTGCTTTAGCTGCACCAGTAGATGTTGGGATCATGTTTTCAGCTGCTGCACGAGCACGACGTAAATCTTTGTGTGGTAAGTCTAAGATTTGTTGGTCGTTAGTGTAAGAGTGAATTGTTGTCATCATTCCGCGTTTTACGCCGAATTTTTCGTTTAATACTTTAGCAAATGGAGCTAAGCAGTTTGTAGTACAAGAAGCGTTAGATACTACGTTGTGGCTAGCTGCATCGTATTGTTCGTGGTTAACACCCATAACTACAGTGATATCTTCGTCAGAAGCTGGAGCTGAGATGATAACTTTTTTAACTGATCCACCTAAGTGTTTTTCAGCGTCTGCTTTTTTAGTGAAACGACCAGTAGATTCTACTACGATTTCTACTCCGTAGTCGCTCCATGGTAATTGTGCTGGGTCACGCTCAGCGATAACTTTGATTTCTTTACCGTTAACAACGATGCTGCTTTCGTTAGCAGATACTTCTGCGTTTAAAGTTCCGTGAACTGTGTCATATTTTAAAAGGTGAGCTAAAGTTTTAGCATCTGTTAAGTCGTTGATTGCTACTACTTCTACCTCTGGGTTGTTAAGTGCTGCGCGGAATACGTTACGTCCGATACGTCCAAATCCATTAATACCAATTTTAGTCATTTGAATTTCCTCCTTGGGGGATTATATTAAAGGGTAATACCCTTTGTTAATTGTTTTGCTGCACCTTCATCTGTAATTAGAATTGAAGTGTGCCCTTGTTTAATTACAGCCTGTATTGCCTTTGCCTTTGAAGAACCTCCAGCGACTGCAACAACGTGAGATACATTTTGTAAATCCTCTAGTTGCATACCAACTGTTCTTACTTTATGAACAACATTTCCTTGTTCATTAAAGTAGTAACCGAAAGCTTCGCCAACTGCTTCGCTTGCCTGAATCTTTAACCAATCTGCTTCTGAAGTATTTCTGCGACGTGCCATTGTTAACGCATCACCTATTCCATGAATGACGATATTGGAAGATCGAATCAACTCAAGAACTTCTTTCACGGAAGGCTCTGTCACAATAGACGCATATGCTTCGCTGCTAACATGGTCTGGAACATACAATAAGCGATAATTACTCATCGTATTTTGCGCCATCTTGGCACAAATAGTATTGGCTTCTAACTCGACGCCTTCTCCAATTCCACCACGTGCTGGGACAAATAGCATATGTAAATCTTTGCAATCAAGCTGCATCATGTCCGCAACAGCAGCTAGCGTAGTTCCTCCAGCCACAGCAACGATATTATTCGCTGTCAGACGGTCTTTTATACAAGTCACACAAGCACGGCCCATCTCCAGTTTGACCCAAGGCGATTCATCACTATCACCAGGGACAACGAAAACTTCATCCAAGTCTAATGTTTCCTTAAGTTGCTTTTCTAAAACCTTTAACCCGGAAATTTCTTTCATAAAGTCTTCCAAAGCAAGAACTAAAGCTGTTCCTTCTTCTGTCAAAGTCATTCCAGAAGAAGCGACGTGAACTAAGTTTTGTTCTTTCAAAACTTGAACTTCACTTCGCAATACTCGTTCTGTCATACCGAGACTTGCTGATAAATTTCTTCTTCCAATTGGCTGCATAAGCCTAATGTATTGAAGAATTTGCATTCTCGTTTGCATAACAGGTAGCAGATCAGGTAATAATTTTTTTGTGTTCTGAATCCATGAGCGCATATCTTTTCTCCTCACTACATCGGTTCATTTTCCCTCGTGGTCACTTTACGTCCCATAGTGACATTTTGTGTCCCACATAGGTTAAAAAAATAATCCCTGCTACGTGTATTATTGTAACAGGAGATAGAAACTTATTCAACTCTTAACTGCATTCTTTATATAGTTTATTATGACACCTTTGTGAATGTTACCATATTCTACTTGTTTTCCGTCTATTTCTACAACCGGAATCATTAGGTGATATTTTTCTAAAAGGTCATTATCTTCATATATATCTATTTCCTCAATTTGAAAAGAATATTCACATTGTACTTCCTGTAAAACTTGCTTCGCCTTCACGCAAAGGCCACAATCATTTTTTGTATACAGTACAACTTTCATCTTCTTCACCTATCCGATCGTTTTTCGTAATGACGACGCTGGGATGTGCATTTGCTCCCTATACTTCGCCACTGTTCTTCGAGAAATAACGATTTCATGCTCTTCTTCTAACAATTTTGAAATCTTTTGGTCTGAAAGTGGCTTTTTCTTATTCTCCGCCTCAACAAGCGTTTGAATAAATTGTTTTACACGCTTTGTAGAAACCGCTTCATCTTCAGTAGTCGAAACGGCATTACTAAAGAACGATTTCATCTCAAATAAACCGTGTGGTGTTTGCACATATTTATTTCGCGTTGCCCGACTAATTGTCGATTCATGGACGCTTAACTCTTCTGCTACTTCTTTTAAAGCAAGTGGCTTTAAATACTCCGGACCTTTCCAGAAGAAATCACGTTGTTTTTCCATAATAATGGTCATCACTTGCAAAAGCGTTTGTTTTCTCTGTTTCAAACTACGCATAATCCACTGTACATGCTGATACTTTTCTGAAACGTAAGATGCTACTTCACTTTCACTATTATTAAGAAGCGCACTATATTCAGAATGAATTTCAATTCTCGGCATATTTCTCTCATTCATTTGTAAAACGAGACGATCACCATCTTTTTTCACCGCCATATCAGGCACAATATAAAGTGGTTTATCAGAAGAAAACGCAAGACCTGGTTTTGGTTGTAATGACGTTATACAGTTCACCGCCGATTGCAATTCCTCATTACTACACTTCAGCATTTGAACGAGCTTTCGCCAATCTTTCTTTACGAAATAAGCGAAATGGTCTTCTACAACCTCTTCTGCTAATCCATTCCGCCTTTGTAAGCGCTTCAATTGTAAGGTTAGACATTCCTGAATATTACGCGCCCCTACCCCTGCTGGCTCAAGTGATTGGACAAGCTCTACAGAGCGGTCAACTACATGTAGCGGTGCGGAAAGGAGATTTGCTAACTCCTCGTTCGTTTCTTGTAAATACCCATTTCCATCCATGTTCATAATAATGAAAGAAGCTACTTTTCGCTCTTCTTCCTCTATTTTATAATACTGTATTTGATTTAATAAATGTTGCTGAATCGTTGTAGAATCCACACTGTAGATTTCCATCTGATTCTCGACTTGTTTGCTGGTACTTTTACTGTTGTTAGAGCTCTTTTTCTTCTCCCTCTCAAAACCACCTAACTCAATAAGGGGATTCTCTAACGATTGCTCATACAAAAACTCCGATAATTCTTGTACATTATACTGGAGCATTGTAATCGCTTGCCTTAACTCTTGTGTCATTGCCAAACGTAAGCTTTGTTCTTGTAAAAGACTTGCCTTCAAACTAATCTCCCCCTTGTTTCTATTGTACAATAAGTTTGGTAAAAGGAGAATGCTATCACAGACACCCATTCCAAAATATTATTAATTTATATGTATTAATGAGATTTACAACTTAAAACCGAAATTTGAATAATATTGAAAGAAAATAATAACGGAATTTAATTATAACCAAGTACTAATAGTAAATCTTATTATCAGATATAACAAGAGGGAAATAAAAAAAGTCCTAACCTACAAAACGTAAGTTAGGACTTTTTGACGCGCCCAGAGGGATTCGAACCCCCGGCAGACGTGGTACCGGAAACCACCGCTCTATCCGACTGAGCTATGGGCGCATGATTATAAAATACACTTCATTTTCTCTTCATAATAATAGCAATAAAAACCATTTAAATCAATAAAAACTCTTTGATTGCACTTTATATATACACTATTTTTCACATAAAAAAGCCCCCTAATTTCTATATTTAGGAGGCAATTCTTAACGGTCTTATTTATCTAGTTTCTCTTTAATCTCTTTTGGAATTTCATTAGGCTGTACTTCTTGATATGTTTCAATATATTCACCTTTTGTTTTAACCTTTACATACGCTCCCTCTCTAAGTCCACGAGGTGCATAAAACTTAACATCTCTCTCTTCACCTGAAGTATAATAACCCATTAGTTTATAATCCCCAGCTACCTCTCCAATTTTGGATAGTCGGCCAGATTCTTTCGCTTTTACATATACAAAGTCCTCTTTCACAAGCGGATTGTATCTATCTGTTATCTCATTATGAGAAACACTTGCCACACCAATAACTAATATAAAAACTCCAATTAAACCCAATAATAATTTCTTCATTTTTCTCTCCTTAAAATATGCTTTTAACTTATTTTACCTTCTTTATTCTAGGAGAAAAAAGTTTTTGTCACTATCGCTTTTCCTTACATGTTCATTACAAAATTGTAATGCTCAGATGCTTCATCCCTAAAATTCCCAATCATAAATTCACTCCAACTCACAAATTATAATCTTTGAATTGATATTCCAAAGGGGGCTTCATTCAATGACTGTAATTACGAAATTAAAGCAAACTGTTTCTGGATTAAAAAGTGCACAAGCTAGCTTAGAGGGATTCGCTCTTGATACGGATAACCAACAAGCTAAGCAACTTTTCCAAACAGCTGCGCAGCAAACACAAACAATTATCGATTCTTTAAACCCACGTGTTGAAGAAGTCCAACAAGAAGAACCACAATACTCACAGCAATAACGAATCAGTCTTGCTGTGAAATAGAAAAAGGGTGATATGCAGTCATCCTTTTTCTATCACATTACATATTGCAATAGAAATGGAATGATGATTATGCGAAAGATCGGACTCATTACCGCGTTATTTATACTTCTATTTAGTTCTTTTACCGGTTGTGATCACAGCCCATTAGATAAAAAGGTAAAAAAAGAAGAAGCAAAACGAACAGAGAAAGAGAAAGGTCCCAAATTAACAAAGACGAGTACGGAATCCTTTAATCAATCTATATCACAGGGAGCGAAGAAAAGAGCTCTCGCTATGGATGAAATTATAAAGAGCGCAGCTGTGAATTCAAATTTAGATCTCTACATAGCAGTTAAGCCTGAGCATCATGAACGATTTGGGTTAAAACCTTTACGCAAGAAACTTCAAAAGCAACTAAGTGACGAATATCCCACTTTCGATGTTCGTGTTAGCACCGATAAAAAAATCTTTATGTTACTCGAAAAGCTTGAAAACAGAATCAAGAAAAAAGAAATATCTAAAGATGAAATCAAAAAACAGTTAAAACTTATCGGATCAGAAATGGAATCTAACACTTAACGCTTTCGAATAGAAAAGGAAGGATTTAAATGTCTAGTAAAGATAAAAACTTAACCCCTGTACAACAGGAATATAAAAAATTCGAGCAAGAACGCGAACCGAAGCGTCCTGTCTTAAAAAACTGTATAAAAGCCTTTTTCGTTGGTGGTTTCATTTGCCTAATTGGGCAACTCATTTCTACTTTTTATATTACGTATTTCGATTTCACTGAACGCTCAGCAGGGAATCCAACAGTAGCAACTCTTATTTTCATCTCGATGTTACTAACTGGATTCGGTGTATATGATCGTCTCGGTCAATTTGCAGGTGCTGGAACAGCTGTACCTGTCACTGGATTTGGTAACTCTGTTATCGCAGCATGCATCGAACACCGAACAGAGGGATTTGTCCTTGGTGTTGGAGCTAACATGTTTAAATTAGCCGGCTCCGTTATTTTATTTGGTGTATTTTCAGCTTTCGTCATCGCACTTATTAAAACGATTCTCGTTCAATGGGGAGGGCTATAAATGTTACAAGGACACCGAACGTGGGTATTTGAAAACAAACCAGTTATTATTTCGACAGGAGTCGTCGGCGGGCCGTTTGAAGCAAAAGGAAAAATCCCAGAAGACTTCGATATCCTTCATGAAGATTTATGGCTCGGACAAGATTCCTATGAAAAAGCACATAAAATTTTATTCGAAGAAGCTTGTAGCCGCGCCACTGAAAAAGCAGAACTTCGTAAAGATGATATCCAATTTGTACTCGCAGGAGATTTAATTAATCAAATTACCCCTACAAGCTTTGCTTGCCGTACACTGGGCACTCCTTATCTCGGATTATTCGGCGCTTGTTCTACTTCTATGGAAGGTTTAGCACTTGGGGCGAGTATCGTAAATGCAAAAGGCGCAAAATATTTATTAACCGGGGCATCAAGCCATAACACCGCTGTAGAAAAACAGTTCCGCTACCCTACCGAATATGGTGGACAAAAGCCACCTACCGCACAGTGGACAGTAACTGGAGCAGGAGCCGCTATTTTAAGCGATACTGGACATGGCCCTAGGGTAACATCCGCAACAATCGGAAAAGTGGTTGATATGGGATTAACAGATCCGTTTAATATGGGAGGCGCAATGGCTCCAGCCGCCGTCGATACAATTGAAGCTCACTTACGCGAACGTCAAATTGACGCCTCTTACTACGATTTAATCGTAACCGGTGACCTCGGGCATGTAGGACGTGAAATTGCTTATGACTTACTACATAAACACGGAACGAAAGTAACGAGCGAACAGTTTCAAGATTGCGGGCTACTCATTTATAGAGAAGGGCAACCTGTCATAGCTGGGGCTAGCGGACCAGGATGTTCCGCAACAGTCGTGTACGGTCATTTATTAAACCGAATGAAAAGAGGAGAGTTCAAAAAAATACTTGTCGTTGCGACAGGCGCTTTACTATCTCCACTTACATTCCAACAAGAAGAAACGATTCCGTGCATCGCTCACGCCGTTTCAATTGAATTCGGAGGTGCAACGCAATGATTTTTTTCTGGGCTTTCGTCATTGGCGGACTCATATGTGTAATCGGCCAACTTATGTTTGATGTCGGCAAGCTAACGCCCGCTCATACAATGGCAACACTCGTTGTTGCTGGAGCTATATTAGATGGATTCAATTTGTATGAACCATTAATTGACTTCGCTGGAGCTGGGGCAACCGTACCTATTACAAGCTTTGGTAATGCCCTCGTTCACGGCGCAATGGAGGAAGCCGCAAAACATGGCATCGTTGGCGTTATTACCGGCATGTTTAAAGTAACAAGCGCCGGTGTATCCGCAGCTATTATTTTCGGCTTCATCGGAGCATTGCTATTCAAACCGAAAGGATAAGGTGTTCGTATGACAGTTATCGCTAGCGTCAAAACCTGCCTTGCTAGTGTAAGGGGCGCTCAAGCAAGTTTAAGCTCCCTTTCACTACATTCACAGGACGCAGAATCAAAACGTGTATTTCATGAATGTATGTTAGAAATGGACAGCATCATCGCTGATTTACAAAATAGAGTTTCAGTATTAGAACGTGAAGAACCTCAATATAAAGGGTTTTAAGTAGACTGGAGGAAATGACTATGTCTCACCTGCCGGAATGGACACTTGTCATTCTTCGCTCTGTATTCATATTAATTATTTTATTCGCTATTACGAAATGGTTAGGGAAAAGACAAATCTCTCAGCTCTCCTTTTTTGAATACATAGCCGGAATGACAATCGGTGACATCGCTGCCCAAGTATCTACAGGGCTCGATTCAAAATTTTTTCACGGCGTCTTTGCGATACTCATTTTCGCTGTGGTACCTTTTTTAACAGGAATCCTTTCTTTAAAGAACAAAACAGCTCGGGACTTCTTTGAAGGGAAATCTACCGTATTAATAAAAGATGGAAAGATACTCGAAGATAATTTAAAGAAAGAAAAATATACAAGTGACGAATTACTGGAACTTCTCCGTGGAAAAGATGCTTTCAGCGTAGCTGATGTTGAATTTGCTGTATTAGAACCGAGCGGAGAATTAAATGTATTATTAAAGAAAGATCGCCAACCACTCACAGCAAAAGACATCGGTTTAAAAGTGCCGAACGAAAAAGAACCACAAACTGTTATTATGGATGGCAATGTCTTAGATGAACCGCTATCCGCAAGTGGACATAACCGCGCTTGGCTACATGCTGAACTAGAAAAGCTCGGTGTTGTTATCGAAAATGTCTTTCTCGGTCAAGTTGATTCATACGGACAACTGACTATCGACATTTATAATGACAAACTACAAATGCCTTCTCCTCAAAACAAACCTTTATTATTAGCATCATTAAAAAAATGTCATGCTGATCTCGAACTATTTTCCCTAGAAACAAAGTCGAAATCAGCGAGCGAAATGTATAGTAAAAACGCGAAACAAATCGAAAAGATTTTAAATAAAGTAACCTATCTTTTAAAAGAATAGATATCGAAAGAACGCTTCAGTCAAAAGGCGTTCTTTTCTTTTTTTCTACAGTTTTTATAACGTTTAAATTTATGTAATTCGGTTATGATGTTGAAGATACATAAGCAGGGAATTTCAAAAACATAGCGAATATTTCATGGTACAACTACATATTTTTTTGATTTAAAGTGGTTTCGTTTGACCTTTATTGACCATAATTGTATTATAAGACTAAGAAAGCTTTATAAGGAGGAAATAACAGATGAATTTAATTCCTACAGTAATTGAACAAACAAATCGTGGAGAACGCGCTTACGATATTTACTCTCGACTATTAAAAGACCGCATCATTATGCTTGGTAGCGCAATTGATGACAACGTAGCTAACTCAATCGTTTCCCAGCTTTTATTCTTGGAATCTCAAGATCCAGACAAAGATATTCACCTATACATCAATAGTCCAGGTGGTTCTATCACAGCAGGTATGGCAATTTACGATACAATGCAGTTTATTAAACCGCAAGTATCAACAATCTGTATCGGTATGGCTGCATCTATGGGTGCATTCTTACTTGCAGCAGGTGAAAAAGGAAAACGTTATGCACTTCCAAACAGTGAAGTAATGATTCACCAACCACTTGGTGGTGCACAAGGTCAAGCGACTGAAATCGAAATCGCTGCTAAACGTATCCTATTCTTACGTGAAAAACTAAACCAAATTCTTGCTGACCGCACAGGTCAACCACTTGAAGTACTACAACGCGACACAGACCGCGACAACTTCATGACAGCAGAAAAAGCTTTAGAATACGGTTTAATCGATAAGATCTTTACAAATCGTTAATAGATATTTAAAGCAGAAGCGCCCTATAACAGGGCGCTTTTTTTATATGCTGTTCTCCGCCCGCATACCCCACCTAGTATCAACCGAAATATATCGGCGATTTTTCAAATATATCGACCGTAACTCCAATTATATCGGCGATTATTTTAATATATCGACGTTTCGACACAACTTATCGACTTACCGACAATTCTCGACAAGAACGCACACCCCACATACCCCCACCAACAAGCCCCAAACAACAAAAAAGCTATCGCACATACGCGATAGCTTCTTATTGTACATATGCAGCTAATGCTTCTAAAGCTTCTTCTGCATCTGAACCTTCTGTTGTAATTGTTATCATGCTACCAGTTCCAATTGCTAAGCTCATAATCCCCATTATGCTCTTTGCATTTACTGTCTTCCCATCTTTTTCGATGAAAATATCTGCATGAAAGCGATTGGCCTCTTGTACAAACAACGCAGCCGGACGTGCTTGTAAACCGTTTTTTAATGAAACCTGAACTCTTTTTTGAACCACAGCTCCATTTCCCCTTTAACCTCTTATTTTTTTGCTACCGTTTCCCCCGCGCGTAATTTCTCTGCAATATCATCGATTTTACGCAAACGATGATTAATACCCGATTTACTAATTTTCCCCCCGGATACCATCTCACCTAACTCTTTCAATGTTACATCTTGATAATCTCTTCGTAGTTGCGCAATTTCTCGTAGTTTATCCGGCAATATATCAAGACCAACCGTCTCATCAATATAACGGATATTTTCAATCTGCCTTAGCGCTGCACCAATTGTTTTATTTAAATTAGCTGTTTCGCAGTTCACTAAGCGATTTACAGAATTACGCATATCACGTACGATTCGAATGTCTTCAAATCTTAAAAGTGCATTATGAGCACCTATAATATTTAAAAACTCTGTAATCTTTTCTGCTTCTTTCAAATACGTAATGTACCCTTTTCTTCTTTCCAACGTCTTACTATTTAAATCAAATCCGTTCATCAGTTCACATATAGCATCATTATGTTCCTTATATAACGAAAAGATCTCTAAATGATAAGATGATGTTTCTGGGTTATTTACTGAACCACCTGCTAAAAATGCACCGCGTAAATACGATCGTTTACAACATTTCTTCTCAATTAATTCTTGTGATATATTTCGAATAAATGAAAAGTCGTCTCGAACGATATGAAGATCAGCTAATATTTCGCGCGACTTCTCAACAAGCCTTACGATATATACATTGTTTTTCTTCAATCGCATTTTTTTACGAACAAGTAATTCTACCGTCACGTCATATCCTTTTTTCAAAAGCGTATAAATCCTTCTTGCAATTGCCGCATTTTCCGTTTGAATATCGATTGATAGACGACGATTTGAAAAAGAAAGCGATCCGTTCATGCGAAGTAACGCTGATAATTCTGCTTTCTCACAGCATTCCTTCATCTCCAGATTCGTCAACTCTTTCTTTGTTTCTGATGCAAATGACACAGTCAACACCTCCTTATACGATTATTGTGGAACAAAAATCTTGTCCTATATGAAATGAGGAGCGTTACCTCAAACGAGGCAACGCACATCTACAACAGTGAATATAAAATAGAAGCTAGTTTTAATGTATCGTGTCTTACAACACGGTCATCATACTTCGCTAATTGATCTTGAATCACATTAATATTGTTTTCAGTAAAACGCTCTTCATCTACTACAACTGGCACCGACATTTCTTCCTCATATAACTGACGTAATTCACAAGGAATATCACGGTTATTTACAATTGCAGTATCGATAAATGGTTCACCTAAATGATCATGTAACGCCTGCACATGGTCAAACGCAGTATATCCCATCGTTTCACCAGCTTGCGTCATAACATTACACACATATACCTTCTTCGCTTTTGCAGCAAGAACAGCGTCCCCAATTTTGTTAACAACTAAATTCGGTAATATACTCGTATACAAACTTCCTGGACCGAAAACAAGTAAATCAGCTCGTTTAATTTCAGTCAACGTTTCATGTAACGGCTCTACATCTTCTGGAGTTAAAAAGACACGGTTAATTTTCTTTCCGAAATAAGGAATCTTTGATTCACCTGTTACAATTTCTCCGTCTTCTAGTTCCGCATGTAGTACTGCACTTTGATTCGCTGCTGGTAATACACGTCCTCTAACATTTAAAACTTTACTCGTTTCTGTAATAGCATGGAAGAAGTCTCCTGTAATCGAGGTCATACCTGCCAATAATAAATTTCCTAACGCATGACCTTTCAGCCCATCTCCCGTTGTGAAACGATGCTGAAATAAAGCTTCCACCAGTGGCTCTACATCTGATAACGCAACAAGTACGTTACGAATGTCACCTGGGGGTGGAATTTCTAGCTCATCACGTAATCTACCTGAACTGCCACCATCATCAGCGATTGTAACAACTGCTGTAATATCAACCGGATATTGTTTTAATCCTCGTAATAAAACAGAAAGTCCCGTTCCGCCTCCCATAATAACAATTTTAGGTTTTCTCTCTTTTTTCATCCCTTAATGACCCTTTCTCTTCTCCACATCACGATGAGATACATGAACGCTATACTCTGGTTTCAAATGTTTCCCAAGGTATTCTGTAAGCGTAACAGAACGATGCTGTCCACCTGTACATCCAATTGCAATTACAAGTTGACTCTTGCCTTCTCTTTTATAATGAGGCAGCATGAAAGTGATAAGATCAGTCAATTTCTCTAAAAACTTATGCGTCTCATTAAATTTCAGCACATACGATGAAACTTCTTCATCTAGTCCTGTTAATGGCTTCATATGTGGAATGTAATATGGATTTGGTAAAAAACGAACATCAAATACTAAATCTGCATCAATGGGAATACCGTACTTAAATCCAAATGACATAACATTTACACGAAATGCTTGCTCAGTTTCAGTTGAAAATAGGTGAACAATTTTTTCACGTAATTCTTTCGGTTTTAAATCCGATGTATCAAGCACAATATTCGCGCGTGCCTTCATATCTGTTAATAAATTACGCTCTGCTTCGATTCCCTTTAACGGCAGACCAGTTGGTGCAAGTGGATGCGAGCGTCTCGTTTCTTTATAACGAGTTACAAGCGTGCTATCTTTCGCATCTAAGAATAAAATATGAGGAATAATCCATGTACGTTCTGATAAATCATCAAGCGCTTCCCATAAATGTTCGAAAAACTCTCGGCCACGTAAATCAATACCAAGTGCTACTTTATTCATTTTTCCTTTTGAATCCGCCATAAGCTCAATAAACTTCGGCAATAACATCGGTGGTAAATTATCCACACAGAAATATCCTAAATCTTCAAAACTTTGTAAAGCTACTGTCTTTCCAGCTCCAGACATTCCTGTAATAATTACCATTTTTATATCATTATTCTCTGTCATCGTATCCTCTCCTTGACGGTTTAACTCGGATCTAATCGATATGAAAGCAACTCAAAATCTGGGGTATATACAAATGTACCGTAGATTATGCCATTTCCTTTAATTAAATAATCAATAATGTGATAATCTCCTGGTGCCATTGCTAAATCATCAATTTTATCAAATGTATGCCAACCAATGATGCCTTCTTCGCTCTCTAGTTTGTTTTCTCCTGCAAAATCTGTCGCTAAAAAGGAGAACATCATCCATTCAGAAACAACTTTATCACCTTCTTGGATGACAAAGGTGAAGACCCCCTTTAACGCTGGGTTCTTTAAATAAATACCTGTTTCTTCACGATACTCGCGAACAACGGAATCTCTTACAGTCTCACCACGCTCCATTTTCCCGCCTGGTGCAACCCACCAATTCCGGCGAGGTTTTTGGAGTAAGAGTACTTCATTATCTCTAATTAACACACAGTTTGTCACTCTTTGCATGTTTCTTCACCTCAGCTACTTGCAGCAAATTTCTCACTGCATACTCATTTCATTATACTATCAAAAACAGTTTGCTACAACGAAGGAGCCAGTCCCCCTTTCGCTAAGCACTGCTACTCAACAATTTTAAAAAAGCTTTTTATAACAAGCAATGTAAATGCCTGGACTTTCCGTGAATAGCATGAAAAATCCCCTTAACGACTTTTATCGCCAAGGGGACTCCAGCCCTTACTTCTTACCGAAATAAGTAACAATCGCAAATCCTAAAATAAAGGTAATAATTGAACTTATAATTGAAAATCCTCCAGTTGGAATACCAGGGAACACAATTACAATCGAACCGATAACTAGTCCAATAATTGCCGCAAATGTCATACTTTTATATCGATCTAATAAGAAACTAATTCCTTTACTACTTACAACGAACCCTACCATAACACCAGCACCAATAACTGCGATTAAAGGTAAGTTGAGTGTAGTTAAAGCATTAATTGCTGTCGGATACACACCAATAATTAATAAAATAAACGATCCGCTAATTCCAGGAAGCAACATCGCCATACTAGCCATCCATCCTGCGAAAAATAAACCAATTGCATTTAAAATTGTTAACGTTGTAATTGGGTCTGCTGTCTTATCTGGTTTAAAGAAAGCTGTAATCGCAACAAGAATTGCTGCAACTATTAATAAAACAATGTGCTTACCTTTAAACGATGACTTTGCATCAGCTTCTCTCATTAACATCGGTAATATACTAATAATTAAACCGAGGAAGAAAAATTGAGTCGGTTCATAATGATTTGCAAGTAAATATTTAATAACGTGACTTAACGTTAAAAACGCTGCTGCCACACCAGCTGCAAGTGGAATTAAAAATCCTAAATGTTTTTTCCATTCACGACTAAAGAATCCGCTAATTGCCGCAAGCAATTGTTCATAAATCCCTAACACAACAGCGATTGTACCGCCGCTCACACCAGGAATTAAATCACTAACGCCCATACAAAATCCACGATATATATTACGCCATTCCATACTGAATAAATTCCTCATTTCTTATAGTGATTTTTTCCGTAAAGTCCAGTATATCAATAAGAAAGCTTATAATCCCAATATTTTTTGACAAAACTTTGACATTTTCACACAAAAAAAGAAGAAAGCTCCTATCGGTAGCTTTCTTCTCAAAAGGTATATTATCCCTTATTTTTCTGATACAGTTTTTAGTTCTTCTAATAATTCTTCTACGTAATGTTGTGCACTTTGTGCTGCAATACTACCATCACCTGTTGCAGTTACAATTTGACGTAGCATTTTTTCACGAACATCACCTGCTGCGAAAATACCAGGAACTTTCGTTTCCATACGCTCGTTTGTTTCAAGGTAACCATTTTCATTTGTAATACCTAGTTCAACAAATGGTTTTGATAGTGGTAACATACCGATGTATACGAATACGCCGTCAGTTTTGACTTCTTTCTCTTCTCCACTGTTTACATCTACAAGTGTTACACTTCCTACTTTACCATTTGCTTCGTTAATTTCTTTTATCGTGTGGTTCCAAATGAAGTCTACTTTTTCGTTTTGGAAAGCACGATCTTGTAAAATTTTCTGTGCACGAAGCGTGTCACGGCGGTGAACGATCGTTACTTTTGATGCGAAGCGTGTTAAGAACACACCCTCTTCAACAGCAGAATCTCCGCCGCCAATAACTACAAGTTCTTTACCTTTAAAGAATGCGCCATCACATACCGCACAATATGATACACCGCGGCCGCCAAGTTCTGTTTCACCTGGTACACCAATTTTTTTATACTCTGCACCACTTGCAACGATAATTGCACGTGCTTTATATTCTTTTTTGCCAGCAATAATTGTTTTGTATTCTTTACCATCGATGACTTCTTTCACATCACCGTATGCATATTCAGCACCAAATTTCTTCGCATGCTCGAACATTTTATTTGATAAGTCTGGTCCTAAAATAGACTCATAACCTGGGTAGTTTTCTACATCTTCTGTATTTGCCATTTGTCCGCCTGGAATACCACGCTCAAGCATTAATGTGCTTAAATTCGCACGAGATGTATATACTGCAGCTGTCATACCAGCTGGTCCTGCACCAATAATAATGACATCATAAATTTTTTCTTCCGACACACTATTCACTCCTATCCATTCCTACACAATTAAGTTACCCTCATTATACTGTTCGCATCATTTTTTTCCCAATGATTTGCTTATCTATGTGTGCGTACGCTTAACAGCTTGCACATACTTTCGAACAGTCGCTACAGATACATTATACACATCTCCGAGCTCCGACTGTGTCATCTTATTTCCTTGTTCACTGCGTACGATATATTCAACCGCAGCTGACCAGCCGTATACATTTGTAAAAACTGCCCCAGATGTATATAAACGTATGAACGTACAAAACCAAAATTGTAAACACTCTTCGATTAATTCATCATCTTTTTTCGTATAATTGTATAAAGCATCCGCGATTCGCGCGCACTGTTCAAATTGCTGTAAATCAGCTGGAATACTCTTATGGCTATTCAGTAAAAAGAAATACTTTGCAAGTTGCGATACGATCGGAACACCATTCTTCGCCTGCGTTACATCAAAGAAGAATCCAACCTTCTCTGGCGTTGATAATTCATTCATTAAATATAAAGCTAGCATTTGTTCCTCTAGCGTCGCACTTTGCTGAAATGATTTTCGTAATTCTTCAAATAACACGTTTTGTCCTTCATCCACTAAATTCAATGCATTCCACGGTTCTTTTCCCTTTTTATCAGGGTGCAATTCTACAACATGTTGCCACATTTTTTCAGCTACTTGCTGATCTTTTACCATATACGCAGAATATGCAAACCAATAATAAAAACTAACGTCTCCCTCGTATCCTTGACGCTTTAATAATTTGAACCATTTATATGCAGGCTCGAAATGACCAATTGTTGCAAGTGTCGTCCCAAGTTTCAAACGATGTTCAAACGAAATCGGATATACCGAAACTAACTGAGCAGCTAACGCCTCTACTTGTTTATGCTCTCCAATTGAATATAGAAAAATAAGTGTATTACAAAGCGCATGTATATTACCAGGATTTTTCTCTAAAATCATTTCCGTTAATTTCAGCGCCTTATCTACATTACCAGATTGAAAATGCGCAATCGCTAAATTATTATGCCCCGACCAAAATTCCGGATAATCTTTCGTAACAATTTCTAATGTAGCAATTGCTTCTTCCAATTGTCCGTTACGAATATAACGATTGGCTTCTTCCTGCATAACAATTAAATCATCTTCATCCTCAATCTCTTCCGCACCCATCGCTTCTTCTTCCATAATTTCAAGTAATTCTAATGTATCTTCAACAAATTCCTTCTCTTCTGCAACTTCTAAATAGCGATCCGCATACTTCTTCGCCTGCTGAAATAGCCCCATATATGCATAATTATTTGCAATAAAATAATAACACTGTTCAAGTTCTGGATTAGATCTAACAAGCTTAAAGAAGGTTTGATTTGACTCTTGATATTCACCAGCCTCAGATAATACTGTTGCTAATTGACATAAAATAAACGGCTCCTTCTCACTTTGTGCCGCTCTTCGAAAATATTTAATTGCATCTTGCAATTTTTGTCCTTTGTAAGCCCTCATCCCTTTTTTATAAAAGAAGTCCGCTAATTGATTAAAAGAGATAACTTGTCCGTTCTCCTTATATATTCTTTGATTTTTCCCCATATATCCTCCAGTTTTTTGTTTTCTTCGTTCACACATTCTTCTATCTATAAGTATAAACGATTCCGTAAAAAACAAAACAGTATATTATACTCAATTATTTCCTTTTTATTCATTAAAAAAGAAGAGAAATGTTACATTTTTAGCATCAACCTTCTCTAGCATCCATTTCTTCTTTTGTATAAATAACACGCATTGGATTTCCACCTACGAAAGCACCACTTGGTACATCTTTATGAACGAGTGTGCCAGCTGAAACAATCGCACCATCTCCAATTTTCACACCTGGTAATATAGTCGTATTCGCTCCAATCATCACTTCATTTCCTATAACGATCTCTCCAAGTCGATATTCTCGAATTAAATATTCATGTGCTAAAAGCGTTGTATTATAGCCTATAATCGAATTTTCTCCCACAGCTATCTTTTCCGGGAACATAATGTCTGGCATTACCATAAGCGCAAACGATGTTTTCTTTCCTACTTTCATCCGCAAAAATGTGCGGTATAACCAATTCTTGACCGATAAAAAAGGTGTATAACGTGCAATTTGGATAATCATAAAGTTTTTCATTACCTTCCAAAAAGACACTGTTTTATACACATTCCATAATGAATTCTCTCCTGAAACAGGATAGCGCGTTGTCCGTCGCACTTCACTCGCTCCTCTACTTATCTTTACGAACGATTCATGTCGGACAAAATCGGCAATAAATCACTCATTTTATCTAGCATAAAGTCTGGCTTATAAGCCTCTAAATACGCTCTACCTTTCAATGTCCATGAAACTGCAGCTGTTTTCGTACCGGCATTTTGTCCGCCAACAATATCATGATGATTATCCCCAACCATCAATGCTTCTTCCGGTTTCGCATCTAATAACTGAAGCGCTTTTTGAAGTGGCTCTGGATGTGGTTTCACATGCTCGACATCATCAATTGTCACAACAACATCAAAGAACTCATCAAGCTTTGAAAACTTTAATCCCATTTCAACGGTTTGTCTCGCTTTCGTTGTAACAATACCAACCTTATAGCCTTGCTTCTTCAACTCTTGAACTGTTTCATATACAGTTTCATATTCTTCTACTAATTCATCATGATGATCATGGTTAAATTGACGATAGCTTGTAATTAACTCTTCAACCTTACTTTCATCAATCTTGCTGAAAGTATCATGTAAAGATGGACCGATAAATGGCAATACATCTTCACGCTTATATTGATTTGGATAATATGTATGTAAAGTATGTAAAAAAGAAGAAATAATAAGTTCATTTGTATTAATTAACGTTCCATCTAAATCAAATAACACTGTATTTATTTTCATTGCCTTAGTCCTTTCTCTTTCCTGAATATGAAAGAAGCAGCATCTTATAATAAGATGCTACTTTTCTCTAATTTTCTAAATATCTTTTATCAGCTTGCCCCATTTTTCGTCTCACAATAATGAAAATAACAGAAATAACAACAAGTCCAATTGACATTACTTGTGCAATACGAAGTGGTCCTAGCATTAAACTATCTGTACGTAACCCTTCTACGAAGAATCGTCCTATTGAATACCAAATTAAATATGTGAAGAATAACTCCCCGCGTCGTAAATTCACTTTTCGTAATGCAAGTAGTAAAATTACCCCCGCGAAATTCCATAATGATTCATATAAAAACGTCGGGTGGTAATACACACCATCAATATACATTTGATTAATAATGAAATCCGGTAAATGAAGGCCTTCTAAAAACTGTCTCGTTACTTCATCACCATGTGCCTCTTGGTTCATAAAGTTCCCCCATCGGCCAATTGCTTGTCCTAGTAAAATACTTGGCGCAGCAATATCCGCCAACTTCCAGAATGAAACTCCGCGGCGTTTCGCAAAAAGAATCCCTGTAATAACAGCCCCGATTAAGCCACCATGAATCGCCAAGCCACCTTGACGAATATTAATAATTTGACTCGGGTTTTGCGCGTAATATTCCCATTCAAAAATAACATAGTACATTCTCGCAAATAGAATAGCGATCGGTACTGCAATTAATACAAGGTCAACAAATGTATCTTTTGGAATACCTAGCCTTTCTCCTTCGCGAGTTGCTAGCCAAAGACCTAATAGCACACCTGTACCGATAATAATCCCGTACCAATAAACAGGAAACGGTCCAAGTTGGATAGCTACGCGGTCAAGCTGTGGTACAGAACCTAACAGCATATGTATGACCTCCCTCTCCAATGTTTACTCCTGATTTCCTAACTCAATCGCACTCATTAATCGTTCTGAGAACTGCTGTGCTGCATTGACTCCCATACGTTTTAAACGGAAGTTCATCGCTGCCACTTCAATAATAACAGCTAAGTTTCGACCAGGACGAACTGGAAGTGTAATCTTCGTAAGTTCTGTATCAATAATCTTCATCTTCTCTTCATCAAGACCTAAGCGATCATAATTTTTCTTTTGATCCCAAATTTCAAGATTAATAACAAGTGTAATACGCTTATAATTTCGCACTGCCCCTGCACCGAATAACGTCATAACGTTAATAATGCCTAGACCACGAATTTCTAATAAATGCTCAATTAAATCTGGCGAGCTTCCAACTAACATGTCTTCATCTTCTTGGCGAATTTCTACACTATCATCCGCAACAAGGCGATGACCACGTTTTACAAGCTCAAGAGCTGTCTCACTTTTACCGACACCACTTTGTCCTGTAATTAAAACGCCAACGCCGTAAATATCTACTAACACACCATGAACAGCTGTTGTTGGTGCTAACTTACCTTCTAAATAATTTGTTAAACGACTTGATAATCTCGTTGTCGTTTGAGAAGAACGTAATAAAGGCATGCCCGATTCACGCGATGCTTGCAGCAACTCATCTGGTACATCTTGATTACGAGTTACAATAATACATGGCGTCTCCTCAGTACAAAGCGCTTTCATTCTCTCTTGTTTTTGCTCTGACGTTAACGTGTCAAAGAACGTCAGCTCCGTCTTTCCAAGAAGCTGCACGCGATCAGCTGGATAATATGTAAAAAATCCTGCCATTTCAATACCAGGTCGTGATAAATCACTTGTATCAATCGGACGATGAATTCCTTCTTCACCACTTATTAACTCCAATTGAAATTGTTCAATTAAATCTTTTGTCCTTACTTTCGGCATATGTATAAACCTCCACTCCGCTGCGGGTTCAGTCTCATTTGATGTAAAATTCCATTCTACCGGATATTGTACCATTTTTTTCTGGAAACAAGAAATACGGTTTCTAATAAATAGAAAAAAACATTTCATACATATCATGAAATGTTTTTCTTTTTGTCATTTTCTCTTTTTTTCATATAAAGGTTCCACAATTGCCTTCTCAATAATCATATTAAAAATTGAAATACAAATTGCCGCAACAATCGCTACACCGAAACCTGATATATTAAATGCGTCTCCTAATAATGAATCTGCTATCTTTAACGTAATTGCATTAATAACAATTAAGAAGAAACCGAAAGTTACAACAGTAATTGGTAGCGTAATTAAAATTAAAAACGGTTTTACGAACACATTTAAAACAGCCAAAATAATACTCGCAATAATTGCAGTTTGTATATTTGCTACGTAAAACGCGTCTGGTGCAATCCCTTTTAAAAGTCCCGATACAGCGATTAACACAACACTATTTACAAGAAGTGATACAATCCATCTCATTTTCTTACACATCCTTTTAAACATATATCTTTCATCATACGCTAATCAATAATAAACGCAAGCACGATACAAACACTTATATCAATTTATTCGATTCTTCATGCTTGTATACCTACTAACACTTCTTTGGGAAATAAGGCCCACACCATCTATGCTCATGCGTTTTCACAAAGGTCCAAGTGAAATCTTTATCTATAATGTAAATATCGCCTTTATACATATCATCTGTTTCACGTAATATATCATCCATACTTAATACACTTGCATCTTTTATTAATAGTACATCATTACAGTGTTGATAGAAGATGTAGCACTCCTTTTTCACTTCATTATGAAACGCGTTTTCTGCTTCTTTCCCCTTTAAGTATTTCTTTTTCTCTTTTCACATTGTGGTTCTATTAAAATAATTATCGTACTATTCCACCGCTATATTTCAATTCATACACCTTTTCATCACCTATGAGAATAATTTCTTTACCTTGAAAACAATCAAGAGTGCCTTCATACTCATTCTTGAAAATATATGTACCTGATTTATAGTAATTTGGACCACGATAGATAGAATTCGTATCAACTGACCTTAATGCTTGGCGAAGAAAGTTATAAATTGGACCCATGATATCCCAATCTGAGTTTGGGTTAGTGACACCACCTGAATAGACCATTGACCAAATGGGACGATTCTCAAACTCTACAGTTTCTTGTCCAATAAAAAAAGCTGAACCAAAATAAATATCTCGATAAAAATAATCACCGCTACTGTACTCAAGTTGTTTCGATCCGTTTAATAACGCCTGAACCGATGCGTCATCTCCCTGAGATGCATATGTCCTTCTTTTCGCTTCTACAATAAATTGGGCAAGTGATTTATGATTAATTGACATAATCCCCCTCCATTACAATTCCATTTTGATACCTTATAAATTTCTTAAAACCCCATCTTCTCCCCCTATACAATAAAAACCGAGCGTCATTTCAACTCGGTTTTTATTACTAAACTTATTGTGATAACTCTACTTCTTTTATTCTCTCTTTCATTCTTGCTTTATCACGATCTAAAATCTCTTTTAAATACTTACCTGTATACGAGCGCTCTTCTTTCACTACTTGCTCTGGCGTTCCGGAAGCAACGATTTGTCCACCTTTGTCTCCGCCCTCTGGTCCAAGGTCAACGATATAATCCGCTGTTTTAATCACATCTAAATTATGTTCAATTACAAGTACCGTCTCACCGCTCTCAACAAGACGTTGCAACACTTCTAGCAGACGTGCGATATCATGCGCATGTAAACCAGTCGTTGGCTCATCTAAAATGTATAATGTACGACCTGTAGAACGACGGTGTAATTCAGAAGCTAATTTCACACGCTGTGCTTCACCACCAGATAACGTCGTTGCTGGTTGCCCTAATTTCATATAACCAAGTCCAACATCTACAAGCGTTTGAAGTTTACGCTTAATTTTTGGGATATTAGCGAAGAACTCTACCCCATCTTCAATCGTCATCCCTAACACTTCAGAAATGTTCTTATCTTTATATTTCACTTCTAACGTTTCACGGTTGTAACGTTTACCATGACAAACTTCACACGGCACGTATACATCTGGTAAGAAGTGCATTTCGATTTTAATAATTCCATCACCACGGCATGCTTCACAACGTCCACCTTTTACGTTAAAGCTGAAACGTCCTTTTTGATATCCGCGCACTTTCGCTTCATTCGTTTGGGCAAACACATCACGAATATCATCGAACACACCTGTATAAGTCGCAGGGTTAGAACGTGGTGTACGACCGATTGGTGATTGATCAATATCGATTACTTTATCTAAATGCTCAAGACCTTTAATCTCTTTATGCGTACCTGGCTTCGCTTTCGCTTTATATAACTTTTGCGCTAACGATTTATATAGTACTTCATTAATCATCGTACTTTTACCTGATCCAGATACACCTGTTACCGCTACAAACGTACCAAGCGGGAATGACATTTTCGCGTTCTTTAAGTTATTCTCCTTTGCACCGACAATTTCCACTTTTCGTCCGTCACCTTTACGTCTTTCAAGTGGAACTGGAATAAACTCTTTACCGCTTAAATACTTCCCTGTTAGCGAATTCTCATCTTGCATCACTTCAGCTGGTGTACCTGCTGATACGACTTGTCCACCGTGAATACCTGCGCCAGGCCCGATATCAAGTAAATAATCAGCTGCCATCATCGTATCTTCATCATGCTCAACAACAATTAACGTATTACCTAAATCACGCATTTCTTGCAATGTACGAATAAGACGATCGTTATCGCGCTGATGCAAACCGATAGAAGGCTCATCAAGAATGTAAAGTACGCCAGTAAGACGAGAACCAATTTGCGTTGCTAAACGAATACGTTGCGCCTCACCACCTGATAAAGTTCCTGCGGCACGACTTAACGTTAAATAATCTAAACCGACGTTCACTAAGAACCCAACGCGCTCCTGAATTTCTCTTAAAATTAAATGAGCAATTTTTTGTTGTTTCTCTGTTAGCTCCACACTTGAGAAGAATTCCTGTACTTCTTGAACAGAATATTTCGTTACATCAGCAATCGTTTTTCCGCCAACGAAAACAGCTAAACTCTCAGGTTTTAAACGTCCACCTTTACACTTCGGACAAGCTTGTTCTGCCATATACTTTTCCATTTGCTCACGAATGTAATCAGAACTCGTTTCGCGATAACGACGTTCAATATTTGGAATAACACCTTCAAATAAAATCTCATTTTCCTTTACTTGACCAAATTCATTTACATAGCGGAAATAAACTTTCTCTTCACCGCTTCCGTACAACACTTTATCAAATAAATCTTTCGGTATATCTTTCACAGGCACATCCATATCAACGCCGTAGTGATTACATACAGATTGTAAAAGCTGTGGGTAATATTGTGAACTTGTCGGTTCCCAAGGCGCAATCGCATGTTCATTTAATGATAAATCCCAGTTCGGAATAACAAGTTCTAAATCTACCTCTAGCTTTGAGCCAAGTCCATCACAAGAAGGACATGCACCGAACGGACTATTGAATGAGAACATACGCGGCTCTAATTCTCCGATTGAAAAACCACAATGCGGACAAGCATGATGCTCACTAAATAGAAGTTCCTCTTCTCCCATAACATCGATTAACACTCGTCCCCCGCCAAGCTTTAATGCACTTTCAAGTGAATCCGCAAGACGGCTTGCGATTCCTTCTTTTACAACAATACGATCTATTACAACTTCAATGGAATGCTTCTTATTTTTATCTAACGCAATATCTTCAGACACATCAAGCATTTCACCATCAACACGTACACGAACATATCCTTGCTTCTTAATATCTTCAAGTACTTTCACATGTGCACCTTTACGGCCAGAAACGATAGGAGCTAACACTTGTAATTTCGTACGTTCAGGATATTCAAGGACGCGGTCTACCATCTGCTCTACTGTTTGTGATGTAATTTCAATGCCATGATTCGGACAAATTGGCGTACCAATTCGCGCAAATAATAAACGTAAATAATCATAAATCTCCGTTACCGTTCCAACAGTTGAACGCGGATTACGACTCGTCGTTTTTTGATCGATTGAAATTGCTGGTGACAATCCTTCAATCGTATCTACATCCGGTTTATCCATTTGTCCTAAAAACTGGCGTGCATACGCAGATAACGATTCTACGTATCTACGCTGCCCTTCTGCATAAATCGTATCAAATGCTAATGATGATTTCCCCGAACCAGACAATCCCGTTACAACGACAAGCTGATTTCTCGGAATGGTTACATCAATATTTTTTAAGTTATGTGCTCTAGCACCTTTTACAACGATAAAATCCTTGCTCTTACTCACTCTTTTCACCCTTCCGCTTTTAATTCTAATAGTAAATCTCTTAATTCAGCTGCACGCTCGAAGTCTAACGCTTTTGCTGCTTCTTTCATTTCTGCTTCCATCTTCGCAATTGTCTTTTCACGCTCTTTTTTCGTCATCTTCTTAGCTGGCGTTGCTTCATACGTTTCTGTTTCTTCAGCAGCTGTCGTTGCACGAATTACATCACGCACACCTTTTTGAATCGTTTTTGGCGTAATACCATGCTCTTCATTGTAAGCTTCTTGTATACTACGACGACGCTTCGTTTCTTCAATCGCAATTTCCATCGATCTCGTTATGCGATCTGCGTACATAATAACGCGGCCGTTTTCATTACGTGCTGCACGACCGATTGTTTGAATTAATGAACGTTCTGAACGCAAGAATCCTTCCTTATCAGCATCTAAAATAGCTACAAGTGATACTTCTGGAATATCTAACCCTTCTCGTAATAAGTTAATACCGACAAGAACATCAAACTTACCAAGACGAAGATCCCGAATAATTTCAATACGTTCTAATGTTTTCACTTCAGAATGCAGGTAATTCACCTTAATCCCTACATCTTTTAAGTAGTCTGTTAAATCCTCTGACATCTTCTTCGTTAAAGTTGTAATTAATACACGTTCATTTTTTGCAATGCGATCTTGAATCTCTCCTAATAAATCGTCAATCTGCCCTTCAATTGGTCGTATATCAATTGGCGGATCTAAAAGCCCTGTTGGACGAATAATTTGTTCTATTACTTCTGGCGACTGCTCTAATTCGTACGGTCCCGGTGTTGCTGAAACGTAAATAACTTGATTCGTTTTCTCTTCAAACTCATCAAATGTGAGCGGTCTATTATCTAAAGCTGATGGCAGACGGAATCCATGATCCACAAGCACTTGCTTACGCGCTTGGTCCCCGTTATACATCGCTCTTACTTGCGGCACTGATACGTGCGACTCATCCATAACGATTAAGAAATCTTTCGGGAAATAGTCTAATAACGTATACGGCGTTGCCCCCGCTGGACGGAGTGTTAAATGACGGGAATAGTTTTCAATACCTGAACAAAAGCCCATCTCGCGCATCATTTCTAAATCATAACGTGTGCGCTGCTCTATACGCTGCGCTTCTAACAACTTGCCGTTATCATTTAATTCCTTTAAACGCTCTTCTAGTTCTTTTTCGATATTTTCAATAGCGACCTTCATTTTTTCTTCACGTGTAACGAAGTGAGATGCTGGGAAAATTGCTACATGATCACGTTCTGCTAATACTTCCCCTGTTAACGCATTTACTTCGCGAATACGATCAATTTCATCACCGAAAAACTCAATTCGGATACAATGCTCGTCAAGTGATGCAGGGAAGATTTCAACTACATCTCCGCGCACACGGAATGTACCGCGCTTGAAATCAATATCATTACGTCCATACTGCACATCAACAAGTTCACGAAGCAATTGATTGCGATCCTTCTCCATACCAACTCGAAGTGAAACAACTAACTCGCGGTATTCTTCTGGAGAACCTAAACCATATATACACGAAACACTCGCAACGATAATTACATCATCCCGTTCAAATAATGCAGACGTTGCCGAGTGACGCAATTTATCAATTTCATCATTAATCTGTGCGTCTTTTTCAATAAACGTATCTGTTTGCGGCACATACGCTTCTGGTTGATAATAATCGTAATAACTAACAAAATATTCAACTGCATTATTTGGGAAAAAGTCCTTCAACTCACTATATAACTGTCCTGCTAACGTTTTATTATGAGCCATGACAAGTGTTGGCTTTTGCACTTCTTTAATGACATTTGAAATCGTAAATGTCTTACCCGTTCCTGTCGCTCCAAGCAACACTTGCTTTTTCTTTCCGCTATTAATTCCCTCTACAAGCTTCTCTATAGCTACCGGCTGATCACCTTGCGGGGAATACGCTGAGACAATTTCAAATTGACGTTCCAAGAAAATCCGACCTCCTCATAAAAATCTGTATTATTATTTTACCACGAATGCCTATAAAAAACCTAAAAAAACGAACAGATATTCGGTAAAGTTTTCGACAATATATAGAAAAAGGAAGGAGAGTACACTTCCTTCCTTATCAAATCTTCTTCCGCATGAACAAACAGTAAGCACCACACTGATTAAGATTCCACTTCATTTAAAATCAGCTCTTTTTCCTACTGTCATCCTCTCCTATACAAAACTATTGGCATACTAAAAAAGCTACTTTCCCCTAAGAAAGTAGCTTCTTGTTCCCTTTCTCCTTCTTTGGAAAAAGAACATATGAAAATGAAATAACTGCATCCACTAAAAGTATAATCGCCCAAACTTGGCTAACCCGACTCGCTGCTTTATTTAAAACAATTCCCGTTTCTAACCAATTATGCCATTGTTCAACCGGGGCAAGACCGTACAGAAAGAAAAAGAAAATATGCACAACAACAAACAAACTAAGGTGCAATACCCAATTTTTTATTTCTTGCTTCGCATAAGCCATACCTGTTAATTCTACCTGTTCTTCTATAATAGGCGCCGGCTCATTCCGCCATTTCGCAACTAGCTTTTGCGCAAATATATCAAGCTTCTTCAAATCCTTTTTCCCGTAAAAGACTGCATACAATAAAATGATTACAGTAATGATTTGAAAGTTAGAGAACTTTCCTGTTTGATAGTAATCCACTACTCCTAAAATTAAAATAAACACTTCATTTATAAGTAGTACAATCCCCATAATAAAACTCGTCTTTTTCAAACGAAATCCGTAACGGAGTAAAAAGAAACCGATAGCCGATAACCAAAATACAATCTCTGCCCCAATTAAAAAATACCAACGATATTCTGCGAGCATACTCATTTATCCTTCTCCTTTTCATCATAAATACGACAAGCTTCATCCATATATAATAAAAGTTCTTCTTCGATTGGATACATGCTCATTTTCTGTGAATCTTCTTTCGATTTTCTAACTTCCCATAACTTATCTAAAAACGCTTCGTCACCATTAGCCATTTCTAAACACTTCTGCATTAATCTCTTCGTTGCCCCTTGTACCTCATCATTTGCAGCTTCTTTACCATCTTTCATAAAAGTGCGAAATTGCTTTAATAAATCTACCCACTCTAAAACATTCGGATCTTCTTCACTCATATTCGGCAAATTCTGAAGCAATTTTTGTTCTTCCTTTGAAAACACTTCATTTTGGAATATTTCACGTATACGAGGAGACTGTTTCGAAAGCTGAATTAATTCAAACATAACTTTCCAATCGAGCTCTCCCTCTACATCTACCGAATAAACAACCGCTTGTAAAACACGCTCCATTCGATTAAATTTCTTTTGTTCTTCCTGTACAAATCGAAGTTGTTTTTCAAGAGAATTCTTTAAATCCAACTCACCTTTTACTAACATATTCGCAGTTTCTTTTAACGAAAATCCCATTTCCTTTAAAAATAAAATTTGTTGCAAACGAATAACGTCCGCTTCACTATATAACCGATGTCCACCCTCTGTTTTACCACTCGGCTTTAATAAATCTATTTGATCATAATAACGTAATGTGCGTACTGTTATCCCTGTTTCTTTCGTCAATTGTTGAATTGAAATCACTATCATCACCTCTTCTCCTTCATTATAAAAGATGACGTTACGTAACTTTCAAGTGTTTTGTAAAAAAAATACAAAAGGCTGTTTATACGCTTCGTATAAACAGCCTTTACGAAAATAACCCCTTTTGCACAGCACGACCACAAAATAAAATAAGTGCTCCGACAACAACGCTCGTTGCTGTTTTATGATAATGAGCTGAAACTAATAAATAATACGATAAACCTACAGTACCAAGCATAATACAAATACTCGGCACTGGATTATGAGAGAAGTTCTGCATTCCCCAAAACAAAGCAAAAATAGCTGTAGCGACACATAATACCGGTAATCCCATCCCAGTTCCCCTTTTTCTATCTATTCCTTGTTGCTAACACGCTCGTCGATGCCATACTTATTAATAGACCAAAAATAGCAATATATAATAACTCATTTACATGTACTACTGGCCTGTCTAAATATTTATTTACACAAAGATACATAATGAATAAGAAAACGAAGCTTGTCATAACTCCAGCGTAAATATTTCTTCCACCTTCACTCCAAAATATTTGGCGATTTTTAAGGATAACTCTAGACTCGGATTGTAATGATGGTTTTCAATCGCCACGATTGTCTGCCGTGTCACCTGCATCGCCTTTGCCATTTCAACTTGTGTTATATGATGTTGCTTTCTTAATTCTTTAATTTTATTTTTTACACCCATAGGCTCCACCTTCGAAAGTAAAGATATCTTTACTTTAATTATAAATATTTTCCAACTATAAGTAAAGATATCTTTACAAATTTTAGAAAAAACGTCTCATTAAACATCTACTCTAACAAAGTACAAAAGTAATTCAATTTATATCAGCGATTTTTCAAATATATCAGCGCAACTGAAATTATATCGGCGATTTCCCAAATATATCAGCGCAACTCCATTTATATCAGCGATTTTTCGAATATATCGACTTACCGACAAATACCGACATTCGTAGCAAGGTAAATATAAGAAAAAGCTGCCCCCAAA
>NZ_JAKUFF010000043.1:0-40424 GCF_022663305.1 Bacillus cereus group sp. BfR-BA-01408
CTGTCCTCGATTTTTTTCTCATCTTGCTTCATGTTTTCTAACTGTTCTTTTAGTTCTGCATCTAACTCTGCATATGAAAGCCAGCGACTAAATTCTTGTTTCCAGTTCATATAATTATCCTCCAATTTCAAACTAAAAAGGTATGCTTTAATACACATACCTTAAAAATAGTAACTTAATTTTTCATATTAAAATTTAGATTTATTATTTCTCATACCCATTAGGTTTCTTCTGATGCCAATTCCAAGCATGCTCAATGATTGTCTTCACATTTACATACTGTGGATCCCAACCTAACTTCTCTTTCGCTTTCTGAGAAGAAGCAACTAAACGTGCTGGATCTCCCGCACGACGCGGCGCTACTTCAGCAGGGATTTCATGATTTGTAACTTCACGAACTGCATCAACGATTTCTTTTACACTGAAACCATTACCATTTCCTAAGTTATAGAAATCACTTTCTCCGCCGTTTTGTAAATCTTTAAGCCCTAAGAAATGAGCTGCCACTAAATCTTCAACATGAATATAATCACGGATACAAGTACCATCTGGTGTATTATAGTCATCACCAAACATCATAATCTTCTCACGTTGACCTAACGCCACTTGCAGCACAAGAGGAATTAAATGCGTCTCTGGACGGTGATCTTCCCCAATAATACCATTTGGAGTTGCACCAGCCACGTTAAAGTATCTGAAAATCTTATAACGTAAATTAGAAGCTTGGCTATACCAATGAAGCATCTTCTCGATTGCTAACTTCGTCTCTCCATACGTATTCGTTGGATTTGTCATCGTTTCCTCAGTAATAAGGTCTACATCTACCTCACCATACGTTGCCGCAGTAGAAGAGAAAATAAACTTATCTACCTTAAACTCATCCATTACCTCTAATAAACAAAGTGCACCATACACATTGTTATTATAATATTGAAGAGGCTTCTCCATACTAACTCCAACTAAAGAATCAGCCGCGAAATGCATAACCGCCTCAATATTTTCTTGTGTAAACACATCTCTTAAAAACGCTTTATCACGAAGGTCGCCATTATAAAACTTCGCACCTTCCGTAATTGCATCCTCATGACCCGTTTGTAAGTTATCTACTACTACTACAGATAAACCTTCGTCTACTAATTTTTTCACAGCGTGAGAACCGATATAACCAGCTCCGCCGCAGATTAGAATCGAACTCATAGTTCTCCTCCTACATATATTAAGATTTCTTATTCACTCTCTTATTATAAAAGGTATACGATTGCTCGTATACCTTTTGTGTACCTTTATTACTTAGCAACGAAATAATCCGTTACATATTGTGTCCAAACTTCGTGGCCTTTAGCACTTGGGAAACCGAATTCTTCTGTTAAATATGGCAAGATAGCCTTCGTTGATGCATCAGGCCATGCTCCCCAATGATCCACATATGTATAACCATTTTGCGTCGCAAATTGCTTTAACGCCTCAATTGCCTTCGGATAATTCTTCGCACCATACACTGGGTTTGATGGTTGAATCATAATTGTAGCATCTTTTGCACTAGTAGAAAGTGCTTGTACAAATTTTTGCGTACTTGCTACAGAGTTTCCATTACCAGTTTTACCATTGTCAGTGATAAATGGTGGTTCGAATAAAATCACATCTGGCTTTTCTTTCGCAATCTCTTTATCACGTTTATTTGCAATTAACTCGTCTGTGCTTTCGCCCTTATATTCCTTTACCGTCACATTCCATAAACCTTTACCGTAAGCAGTTTCTAAATTAGCCGTTAACTTAGCTGCCCAAGCATCTTTTGCAGATGAAGAAGCTTCATCACCAACAATAACAAGGTTGACTGCCTTTTTATCCTCAGCAGCTTTCTTTAACTTCTCTTTCACTTCATCTGGTAAATTCTTCGCATATGCTTCATTAAAAGATGACTTTGCATCTTGTTTTTTCTCTGATTTCTTCGCTCCACTATCTTTTACGTCAGCTTTTGTTTTCGTTACTTCACTCGTCTGCCCTGTTGCATTCGCAATCTTCTTATTCCAATATAATTTACCGCTCACAACCGAAGCGACAAACAATACAAAAATAACTAGGACAAGTACTGCTTTCTTATTCATCGATTCACCTCATCTATTATTCTCACAACATATAATACTAATATAAATTCATGCAAAAATAAACCCAACTCCTACCAAAGGAGTTGGGTTATTACATATTACTTAGTCACTTCAAGATGCGCTCTTAACTTATTTGTAATATCTTGTTTCGCTGCATCCGGAACATAGTAATACCAAATACCATCAGCAGCTTTGTGTCCATCACCTGGAATTTGGATTTCTTCACTATTTTGCATACAATCTTTATAGTTCTTTTGAATATCAAACATTTGATCCTGAGTTAAACTTGTTTTAACGTTTTTCTCAATTGCTTTTAATACATCACCGTAACTTGCTAGAGAAGATACGCTTGCACCTTTTTTAATTACAGCTTGGATAACTTGACGTTGGCGCATTTGACGACCGAAGTCACCGCGTGGGTCTTCGTAACGCATACGGGAATATCTTAAGGCTTCTGTACCATTAAGATGTATATTTCCTTTAGCGAATTGTGATCCTTCATATTTAAATTCTAAATCATTATTAACATCTACTCCACCAACTGCATCAACAACATCTTTAAAGCCAGCCATGTTCACTTCAATATAATGATCAACTGGTATATCAAGGAAATTCTCTACTGTTTTTATAGACATATCAATCCCACCAAAAGCATACGCATGATTAATCTTATCCTTTTTACCTTTACCTACAATTTCTGTATAAGAATCACGTGGAATACTAGTGATTTTCATAGATTTTTTTTGTGGATTTAGTGTAAATAACATCATTGAATCTGAACGCCCTGTCTCTTCCGCTCTTTGATCCACACCCATTAATAAAATAGATATTGGCTTATTATCTGCAACATCTACTTTTTTATCGCGTTTTTCAGACTTATCACGATCCAGTGGTTTATGCACTGCATCTAATGTATTTGAAACATTAGAATACACATAGTATGCATATGCCCCTCCTGCAATTACCAGAAAACCTATTATACCTAAAATCCAAAATAAAATTTTCTTTTTCATATTTTCACCTTCTTTATCAATATTTATAAATAACACAATGATTTTGCACTACCTCATTATATTACCTTAAGAATGACTAAAAATAAAAGAGAATTTATCATTCTACAAATGAGATACAATAGCAGTAATATTTCCTTTTATAATAAAGTTTTCAATTGTTATTGGTAAAATAAAGTGATCACCCTTTTTAATAGAAAACTCTCCATCAATAGTAACCAGTATGCCTTCTCCTTCAATTATACTCACTAATTGAAAGATTTCCCTTTTCTGAAATGATGCTTCCTCTTCGATTTCCCATTTATATACCGAAAAATATTCCTCATGTACATAATTTGTAATTAATGCACCATTTCTCTCAATACTTTCTGGCCGAACTTGATAATCTTCATGTGGAATACTTGTAACCTGAACAGCTTTATCTAAGTGCAATTCCCGCTTTTTACCATTCATATCTATTCGATCATAGTCGTATACCCTATATGTAGTATCCGAGCTTTGCTGTGTTTCTAATACTACTGTCCCCTCGCACAAAGCATGAATAGTTCCACTTGGTACATAAAAGAAATCCCCTGGTTTAATAGAAACTTTACGAAGTAAATCCTCCCAATTTCCATCGTTAACCATCTCTTCAAATTCAGAATTTGTATAAGCATTATGGCCATATATTAATTGAGCATCTTCTTTACAATCAATAATGTACCAACATTCTGTTTTCCCAAGCTCTCCATTCTCATAAACTTTTGCAAACTCATCATTTGGATGTACTTGTACAGACAAATCTTTATTAGCATCTAATATTTTTGTTAATAATGGAAATTTATCTGATGGGCATACTCCAAATAAGTGCTTCTCATCCCTCCATAATTGTTCAAGAGTTTTCCCTTCATATGGTCCTTCTCTCACAACACTCATCCCATTCGGGTGAGCTGAAATCCCCCAGCATTCTCCAATTGATTCACAGGATAAATCATATCCAAATTTCTGTAGTGATTTACCTCCCCAAATTCTTTCTTGAAGAACAGGTTGTAAAAATAACGGTGATTTCATTCTTGTATAAAACCTTCTTTCCTACTAAAAATTACGATATAACAGATTCAAAAATGTGAGATACAACAGTATGAACCTCATTTTGATATGTAGAATTCTTGGTACCCATATACCTTCCAATATCTATACTCTGCAACTCTCCCCAAGTAATTAAGTTACATAGATTATTATCTTTTAAAAATCGGATTGTGTTTTGGTCCTCACTCATACCTTCTCTATCAATGATTAATAAAGGTTTATTTTGAAGAATTGCTTCACTAACAGTACCCCAACCTGCTTTTGAAATAACACAATCGGCAGTTGCTATATAATTTTGTGATTCCGTATAGTTCTTTGGAATTTTGTGCACATTAATATGAACAATGTTCATATTATGAGACACGATAAAAACATATCTTTCATCATCCCAAAGTGGAAATGTAGTTATATCTCCTATATCAATTTTCATTCCTAATGGTATAAATATAATTTGTTTTTCACCTGTCGGATTTAGTTTCTTCCTTAGTTGCTTTACTTCTAAGGGATTAATTATTCTACTATAAAAATGAAAAGAAGATGTATTTAACCTTGCCAAATTTTCTTCGTTGCTTCCTGCTAATGTATAAAAATAATCCATTTTTTTATACATATCCTTAAATACTTGAAGCGAATCATCCGAAATAATGTTTTTATAAGCTGTATACCACGTAAAATTAGAAATTCCTATAGATGGTACTCCTAATTCATCTGCTATTTCAAAAGCAATTGGTGAAATGTCGGAAATAATACAATCCACAGAAAAAGTACTTAAAAAATTAATTTCATTATTAATCTTCTGAGTTAACTTCACACAAAATTCTTCATACGACTGTTCCAATTTCTCTTTATCTAAATCTAACGAATGCTCCTTTAGAATAAAGCCAACATCAGTCTCCACATCGTGAAAGATGACCCTATCTCCATATCCATTTAATGATGTACGAATAAATTGCAACGCAAATGAGTTACAAACAATAATACGTACATCTTTTCTTACACTCAACATTCCCCTAATAAGTGCAATACATCTTGTCGCATGTCCAAATCCGTATTCTGAAACATAAAATACAAAAGTCTTCATAAATTTACCCTCAAAAAGTAACAGCTAGAATATACTAGCTGTTACATAATTACTTGCGCTTGTGATTGATGATAGTTTTTTAAAATATCGTTCCATTTTGTATACAAGCGAACGAAATCTGTGTCTACTACTTCTTTCCCCGTTTGTACTTCAATAAATTCTAATTCACTTAATGCACGAATAGCGTGCTTTTTACCGGCTGGGATATGTACAATATCACCAGCTTTTACACGACGAATATGATCTTCTAAAATAAGCTCTCCTTCACCACGAATAATTGTCCACACTTCATTCCGCAGGTTATGGTAATGATAAGTAGAATTTTGATTTTCTTCTATACAAATTCTTTTTGTTACCATTTCTTCATTTTCATATTTTGCGTAATCTAACACTTTCGACCATCCCCAAATGCGCTCTTCATACATAGGTGGCTGATCAAATGAACCAATTAAATCTTTAATTTTTGGACTAGAAGCCTTATCTGAGACTAAAATACCATCTGGACTCGCTGCAACAACAACATCAGAAAGTCCAACAACTGTTACTGGAACCTCTAATTCATTGACTAAGTGCGTATTTTGAGAATCTTCACTAATTACACCTTTACCAATTTGGGTTGTAGCCATTTCTTCCGTTAATGTATTCCATGTCCCTAAGTCTTTCCAATACCCACTGTAAGGTAAGGCAACAATATAATTTGCCTTTTCTACAACTTCATAATCAAAACTAATTTTTGGTAAATCACTATAATGTTTAGATAAATCATGGTATAAGATTGGAAGATCCTTTTCTTCCAAAATATTAATTAGATAACGTAGTTTGAAGGCAAATACACCGCAGTTCCATAAAGCTTTTTGTTTGATTAGTGTTACTGCCTTTTCTTCACTCGGTTTTTCTGTAAAACGCGCTACATTCAAATGTTCATATGCTGTCACTTCTTCAGTTGGTACAATATAACCATACTTAGAAGATGGATATGTCGGTTCAACTCCCATAAGCGCTAAATCAGCATCTGAATTTTGTAATGCTACCTCTAAGTCTTTTACTCTTTCAAAAAAGCTATCTTCAACATACGGGTCTACAGGTAATACAATAACCGTTTCATCTAAATTAGTATGTTGTTCAGAAAATAGAAATGCACTAGCGAGGGCAATTGCCGGGAATGTATCTCTACGCTCTGGTTCAACAATTAACGGGACATTCATCCCTAACTGATTATGAATCATCTCTGTTTGCGTTTTTGATGTAGCAATAACTGCCGATTCATTTAAACCAACCGATTTTAATTGTCCCCATACACGTTGCACCATTGACTGACGCATACCCTCTTCATTTTCTAAGACTTTTAGAAATTGCTTCGAACGAGTGTCATTGGATAGGGGCCATAAGCGTTTTCCAGAGCCACCTGATAAAAGAATTAATTTCATTAATAATGACCTCCCAAAATGTAAAAAGGACTATCTAACATAGTCCTTTTTATAGAGATTGTAAAACTTTATTGTATTTTTGAATTGAAGTTTCTTTTTTTAGATTCTGTTCTAAATAATCTCTTCCTCTTATACCCATTTCTTTTCTTTCTGGGTCTTTCATATTATAAAAATGCTTAATTGCTTCTGTAATTCCATTGTAATCTTGGGGTTCCACTACAACACCACAGTCACTGTTTGTTATTAATATTTCTGCTTCACTTTCCCTCTCTAGTACACCGAGAATTGGCTTTCCTGCAGCCATAACTCCATAAATTTTACTAGGAACTGAAACACCCTTAATGCCTTTTTGATTAACAACTAGATGTATATCTGCAACATTTAAAGAGTATTTTATAAACTCTTTAGGCTGATATGGAAGGAATAGAACATTCTCTATTCCATTTTCCATCACAAAGCTTTTCATATTTTCCTTCATAGCTCCTTCGCCAATAAATAAAAATACTAAATCCTTGTAATGGCTAAATTCCTTAGTTATTTTAATTATGTTTTCTAAATCATAAAATAACCCTATATTTCCTGAGTACATAACTATAAATTTATTATCTAACTTATTTTCTTTAATAAACTGAGCTACTATAGGATTATCTTTATTTACTGGAACGATTTCACCTTCGTTGGTCCAGTTATTAATAACAGAATGATTTGGAACTTTTTTGCTATCAAATCGTTTTTCTAAAGTTTTTGCCATATCATTCCCTACAACTATAACATGATCAGAATAACTACAATTTATATTATCTATTTTTCTAGCAATATTAAAAATAAATTTTTTATTAGTATAACTTACAGCCTCAGCTTGTTCAGGATTAAAGTCCTGGATATTATATACATGTTTTGATCTTTTAAAGAATTTCCCTATAGTACCAACTAACCCACCTAGGACCGGTGGTTGTGAAATGGTATAGATTATATCAACATTTCTTTGTTTTAATAATGCTGTAGTAGCTAATGTGAAGTAAGATAAAATATATTTCACCCTACTTATTTTTGATTTTTTATCCACTTTTGGGACGCGGACACGGACAATATTTATATTCTCTAATTTATCTTCTTCGAAGATTTTTTTAGTGTTTATATCCTCTCCAGCGTATCCTGGTTGAGCCGCAATTACTGTAATATCAAACTTATCTTGTAACTCTAAACAAAGTTCTGTCATTAATTGTCCTGTTGATGCAAAATCTGGATAAAAGTAGTTAATAACAAATACAATTTTCTTTTTCATACTCCAATTCCCTCTTAATTCCTATCAAGTATTTGTATAATCTTACCTATATATTGTTTCATTGTATATTCCCTTTGAAATCTTGATCTACTATTACTGGCGTATCTATCTAATAAATCCTTATCATTTATGAGTTTTAAAATGCTCTGTTTTATTGATTCTACATTTCCTTGCTCAATAATAATCCCATTATCTTCTACTAAATCAGGAATCGCTCCTCTGTTTGTTGAAATAATTGGTAATCCTGCTGCCATCCCTTCAATTATTGATATCGGTTGTCCCTCAATAGGATAATTAGATGGTAGTATCATTACATGTGATTTGAGTAACAATTCTTTTTTCTCTTGTCCTGTCACAATACCCTTATATGTAATAAGGGTATTCAAATTTTTTTCTTCTATACATCTCCAAATCTCATTAAATTCTTCTTGATTATGAATGCCACCAGCTAAGTCAAGCTTTAATTTATATCCCTCTTTAGTCAAATCCATAACAGCCTTAATTAACTCAATATACCCTTTTTCTTTCATAAGATTGCTCAAATATACAATTCTAAAATAATCATATTTTTGATAGGTACTCTTATCTTCCTCTCTTATGAAATTCTCATCTATTCCATTAGGAACTATTTCGACACTCTTTACTAATCCTCTATAATTAGTAATAAGTGATTTTTCTAAAACAATTCCCACATCAACATTTCCAAGCACCTTTTTAGCAAACCTAAATTCCCTATTAGATAAATTATCTAACACATGTCCTAAATTATTTCCGTGTAAGTGTGTAATTGTTTTTTGGCAAAAATGGTTCCCCAAAACTAACATGATTAAATCTCTTATTAACCCTAGTCTTGTTTGAGAAATTGACAAATACATAATATCAATTTTACTAAATAACAATATCTTAAATAACTTAACTATCAAAAATATATCATTTAAGATTTTTCCTACAGAAAATTTCCCTGCTTTTTTTACATTTTTTCTATTTGTATCTAAAATATTTATATTATACTTACGCTTTATATCATCCGACTGAATTATAGAATTAATTGCTACACTTTCGCCGTGAATAGGCGGGGGAACCGGACCAATAACCAATATTTTTTTCAAGACTATTCTCCTTATTTTTTAATATACCGTGTATTACATTTCTTTCCTACCAATTTCTTGTAATAATTCAGATTGAATATTTGAAATTTCTCGATGTACATTATCAATCGGATAATTTCCACCTTCAAGTATATTAATAATTGAATCATAAACCTCTCGTGACGAAAATTCTTGGACATCAAAAACATAGTCTCCTACACCCATTAATTCAAAAGTGCCCTTTGTCTTATATTGGTAAGCAAGAGCTAGTGTAGGCGTTCCGCTAGCTAAGGCAAATATTGTAGAATGCATTCTACTTCCAATAAACACATCCATTTTTCCATATAAATTTACTAATTGTTCTGGCACATCAATTATTTTATCTAAATCTATAATAGAGCATTTATCGCTACCAATTTTATTTAGTAATAGTTTTGAAACTTCTACATCAGTATCTCCTTCTCCAACTGTAACTTGTGGAAAAATATAAAAACTTACATTTTTATATTTTTCTATTAAACCTTTACAGCAATCAGCAACTTTATTAACATATGACTCTATATCATTAAAATCAGAATTTTTCCTAGCAAATCTCCAATCTAAAAGGGTTAAGCCGACCTTATATGTAGATGTATCTTTCTCAATTTCTGTACATTTAGCTTCCCTAGATGGCAAAATAAAGCCAATATCAGGAATTTGCCTTACATTTTCCAACCCTAAGTTTTCTAAAAGTTCTGTAGTAATTCTTTCCCGACTAATAAATGTATCCACATCTTGCAATACTGTTTTCACTAGCAGTTTATCAATTTTACTTGGTAATGGCCCTACACTTTGGGGGAAAGAGATAACTTTTTTACCCATCTTCTTAGCAAGCCAAACATGAAATAAAGAATTAAGTAAGCCTACTCCTAATGGCCCTTTTCTTGAGGAATAGATATATCCTCCCCCCACACTAAATACTATGTCTGCCTGCTCATAGTATTTTAAACTCTCTTCATTTCTACTGATTGAAAATTTCATATATTTCTTCAAACCACTAAAGTATCTTTGTAAGCTCGATTCATTTTTATTTAATGTCCAAATCGCTGGGACTGAATGAACATTATAACCTTTATAAAATTCTTCATTTTCTTTCCAATGAGATGACATTACATAAATTTCAGCATTTTTATCGTATTCCCTAATTAAATGAATCATGGATACAACTATCCCTGCATCCCCCCTGTTATTTACAGAATAAGCATTTACAAGTAAGTATTTCTTTTTTTTCATTTTACACCTTTACCTTTTTCATATATTTATACTATCTACAACGTAAGTAAAACTAACTACGAGCACTGACGACTTTATAAAAAGTAACAATAAAGTATCCAGTTAATATAAGAGTTGCTATTAAAATCCCTATAATTGCCCCGTTTATGCCATATAAGCTAGTCAAAGAAACACCTGCACCTAGCGTAATTAATGCACATAACAAATTTCCTACAAAAAATGGCTTAGTAGTATTCATTGCCCTTAAGCCAATTACCGATGGTCTATTCGCCCCTAATAAAAGTTGATATAGACCAAAGAAAATTGTTAAATAAGCAAATTCACCATAACTATTCCCAAATAGTAATGGATATATAAAGTAAGCTATCACTGTCGCAGCTACAATAACTATAAACAGGGGAAACATCCTATTTCTATAAAAATTATTAATATATTTTTTCAATTCCAAAGTACCTTGATTAAAAACTATCTTTGAAGCTTTTGGTGTAGCCTTATTTTCAAAAAGGACTAGTAAAATTGTTACTAAACCTAACAAATTCATGCTCGTACGTAATCCACCTAGCTCAACATCCGATATAATATTAGCTATTAAAACGAAATATCCTTGCGTACACGCCCAATAACATACGCTACCAATCACAGTCCATTTAGCGTACTCCCAATGTATAAATAAGACTCTCTTTTGAGGCTTAAAAGCAGAGCTTTCCCCTCTATTTTTTTCCTTTTCACACCTAACTAAAATAAATACTATTAAGATAGCAGCAAGATAGCTTATAAATAAAATAAACAAGCTGCTGCTAACATTTAATTTTGTTTGCATAATTATATTTCCCAATAAGAATGTTAAAACTAAAGTAATACTTCCAATTAGTATGTACATTAGTTTATCAATAGCATAAAATACTTTGCGTATTAATTCATATATGCTCCACACGATAATGATCAAAATCCCAAAAAGAATTTCATATATATCCATTGATTTGACAAATACATGCAAAATTAATAATGAAAGTACACCCAAAAAACAACTACTGATTATATTAAAAATCAATAAATTTTTGATATATAGCTCTTTCATGCTTTTGAATTTTGTTGGTAAAAAAACCAAAATGGGGGAAGCCCAAATACCTGTCACGATTAAAAAAACTAAACCTATACCTGAAAATATAATAATAAATTTTGCAAATTCAGTAGGATTCAACAAATTCCCGTAAACTATTATGATAATAAAATTCAATAGAGAAGTTAAAGATTGTTCGATTAACCCTTTATTAAGTAATATTTTTTTTAGCTTTAGCATTAACATCTGTATTCATCCTAACCATAGATTCTGTCTTTTTTTTCTTATTACCCATTCCTAGGAAAAGCAATACTAGGATTATAGGTGCTATATCCTGTATATAATAAACCCAGAAATTAAATATATCTCCACGGATTAAACTAATAACCCTTACTATAGTTATGGTATAAAGAAAGAAACAAATTACACTCTGATTCATGATAAATCTTTTATACATTACTCCTAAAACTAAAGCCAAAATGAACATTCCTATTATTATCCCCAATAGGCCAAAGTTTAAATACATCTCTCCAATATAAGAAACATTCACTTCAACATTGTTAGGATAATAAAAATGTGGGAAAAAGGTTTTTGTGAAATATGCCATAGCTCCATACCCTTTTTCCGGATATAAACTTCGAGGTATTGGTGATACTAATGCTGCTAACAAAGTCTCACCGTATAGAAAAGTATATTGTGCCTTATTTGCTAGTAAAGTCAGTAAAGCATCAAACTGTAAAACATCATATCCTCCAAAGAAGTACCTCGGGAAATCTTTAATTGCATTAATTAAAATCGTAAACGTTGATAAATCATCATTAGCTTTGAAATACTTGTCTCTCAAAACAACACGGTATACTATTACTACGAAGAAAAATAACGTGCCACCACCTATAATTGAGGTTGTAACACTTACTTGCTTCTTCAAATAGTGCACCATAATAAAAAGTGTCATTACTCCGTATAAAATTGAGGATCTTCCACCTGTTAACAATAATAAGACAATTGAAACAATTAAAAGTATAAGCCATATCAACAGGTTTTTTTTATTATATATTCTTTCACTTAATATCCTCGCAGTGTACACAAACAATAAAATTTTCGACATATTTGCAATCATTAACAAGTATCCTAAATCTTTCAGATACACATTCCTCAATGCCAAGGAATCTAAATAATTCGTTATGCCACCAGCTCTTTCAAATAAAAACAGGATTGTACTTAATGTAAAGAGTATTGAAACTACACCAAGTATATTTAAAATCCTACTTTTTAACACAGAATACAAATTCTCCTTAAACTTAGGTTTTATTTTTTCAAAATAGTCATGTCTTCTAGCTGATAGGAAGAAATGTAGTGTTATGTTATAAACAAATATTGATATTAGGCAATAGAGATTTGCCTCATTAAATGCCCTAATTTCAACATCCGTTATAGGATGTACGTCAAATTCCCCTACGCCTACCTCGCCAGTAAACAGAATATATACAGGTTTCAAAATGTATATAAAAATAAACAATACATTTGGAATAATAAAAGGAGAAAATATATCGAAAGTCTTTTGGACCCTCACATGATAGCCTATTGAAATTGCTATAATAAAACTAGACATTAATATACATATATATCCATAACCTAAAGAAAACCCATAATTAGAGTAATAAATATATATAGGCACTAGGATACCTATTATAAAAGAAAAAAATAAACACATTCTCATTTGCTTTTCTTTAATCATTTTTTCACCATTATATTAAAGTACAAAAGATAAGTTTAATAATAAACTTATCTTTTGTACAAACTTTCTATATATTCTCAAAAATAAACACCCGCTAAAACCTTTTTCAAAAACTATGTTTTAAATAAAAGACAGGATATTAATCAAACATCTTTCGTAGCTTTTCTTCTTTCGCAACCTTCTTCATGTCTGCCCCTACCATAATACGAACAAGCTCTTCAAATGAAGTCTTAGTTGGATTCCAACCCAATAATGTTTTTGCTTTTGTTGGATCTCCTAATAATTGCTCAACTTCAGCTGGACGGAAGAATTTAGGATCTACTGCTACAAGTACTTTACCTGTTGCTTTATCAATACCTTTTTCTTCTACACCTTCTCCTACCCATTCTAGTTCAATACCTACGTGTTTGAATGCTAATGTAGTGAATTCACGTACTGTATGCATTTCACCAGTTGCGATAACAAAGTCTTCCGGCTTATCATGCTGAAGGATTAACCACATACATTCTACATAGTCTTTCGCATAGCCCCAGTCACGAAGTGAGTCTAAATTTCCTAAATATAATGTTTCTTGTTTCTCTTGTGCAATGCGTGCTGCTGCAAGTGTAATTTTACGTGTTACGAATGTTTCGCCGCGGCGTTCTGATTCATGGTTAAATAAAATCCCGTTTACTGCGAACATGTTATAAGATTCACGGTAGTTCTTTGTAATCCAGAAACCATAAATTTTTGCTACACCATATGGAGAACGTGGGTAGAATGGCGTTGTTTCTTTTTGTGGTACTTCCTGTACTTTACCGTATAGCTCAGATGTTGATGCCTGATAAATACGAGTCGTTTCAGTTAGACCTAAAATACGTACTGCTTCTAAAATACGTAATGTTCCTACTCCATCTACATCTGCTGTATATTCAGGTACGTCAAATGATACTTTTACGTGTGATTGCGCACCTAAGTTATAAATTTCATCTGGACGGATTTCACTAATTAAACGAATTACATTAGATGTATCCGTAATATCACCATAATGAAGGTGGAAATTTTCTTGGTTATTTAAGCCTTCAATCTCTTCGTTCACTAGACTCTCAATACGATCTAGGTTATAAGAAGAACTACGACGAATAATACCATGTACTTCATATCCCTTTTCTAATAAAAACTCTGCTAAATAAGACCCATCTTGTCCTGTTACGCCTGTAATAAGTGCTTTTTTCATAATATCCTCCAGTTATCTCTATTAATCTTTTATTATTATTTTCTTACTAATTCTTTCTCTGTCTGTAGAAACCAGTCATATGCTTTCTTTAAACCTTCATCTAATGAAGTTGTGGCTTTCCATCCTAAAGCATTAATCTTAGTAACATCTACTAACTTACGGGGTGTACCATCTGGTTTAGAAGTATCAAAACGAAGTTCTCCAGTAAATCCTACTGTTGCTTTTACTTTTTCAGCAAGTTCTTTAATTGATAAATCTTCACCTACACCGATGTTTACAATCTCATTACCCTCGTAGTTATTCATTAAATATACACAGGCATCTGCTAAATCATCAGAGTATAAGAATTCACGTAATGGAGTACCTGTTCCCCAAACCTCTACAAACTCATCATTATTTTCTTTTGCTTCGTGGAATTTACGAATTAAAGCTGGTAATACGTGTGATGTATGTAAGTCAAAGTTATCATTTTCACCATATAAGTTTGTTGGCATTGCTGAAATATACTTTGTACCGTATTGACGATTATATGATTCGCACATTTTAATACCCGCAATTTTTGCAAGTGCATATGGCTCGTTCGTTGGCTCTAGTTCACCTGTTAATAAATACTCTTCTTTTAAAGGCTGCGGAGCTAATTTTGGATAAATACAAGTACTACCTAAAAACAGTAACTTCTCTACACCTGAACGATATGCTGAATCAATGACGTTCGTTTGAATCATTAAATTATCACGAATGAAATCTGCTGGATATTGATTGTTTGCAACGATTCCACCTACTTTAGCCGCCGCTAAAAATACATACTCAATTTTCTCTGCTTGGAAAAACTCTTCCACTTGCCTTGGATCACGTAAATCTAACTCTTTACTTGTTTTATATACTAAATTTGTATAGCCTTGTGTCTCTAATTTACGCAAAATAGCTGAACCAACTAATCCACGGTGACCTGCTATATAAATTTTTGAACTTTTATCCATTTGTTTTTCTTCCTCTCCATGTATAAATTAATAAGCGCCTTTTCTTAATATAACTAATAGACATGTTTGAAGTAATATTTTCAAATCTAATAAAAGGGATTGGTTATATACATAATATAACTCTATATCAACTCTCTCTGGATAACCTACATCACTTCTCCCACTAACTTGCCAATACCCTGTTAATCCTGGTTTAACAGATAAAAATTCGGATTTCCTTTGTCCATATTCTCCTAATTCCTCTTGCACCACAGGCCTCGGCCCAACAAGACTCATATCGCCTTTAAGAACATTAATAAATTGCGGCAATTCATCTAAACTTGTTTTCCTTAAAAATCTCCCAATACCAGTGATACGTGGATCCTCTTCTGGTTCAAGTTTATAATTATTTTCTATATATTTTTTATATAAAATTTCATTTTTCTTTAATTTACTCTCGGCATCCACTACCATTGAACGAAACTTATAAATGTAAAACTCTTTACCATCTTTTCCAATTCGTACTTGTTTGAAAAATACCGGCCCCTTTGCCTCTCCCCTCATATACATAATCGGTATTAATATAAATAATGGAGAAAAAATAATTAAGCCCATAATAGCCCCTAGAATATCCATGCATCGCTTCGAAAAAACATACAGTGCTCCTGCCTGTTTAATATCCTGAGAATTTTCTTGTCCTGCTTCATTTACTAATCCTTGATTTTTCAACTTTCCACCCACCTTATATGCTAAGCATACATATTTTTTCTTTTAATTAATTCATCCATATATTTCATTAATTCCACTTTCAATTCCTCATGCTGTAGCGCCATCTCAATCGTTGTCTTAATAAACCCGAACTTCTCTCCAACATCATAACGAGTTCCTTCAAAGTCATAAGCAAATACACGTTGAATTTCATTTAAACGCTGAATTGCATCTGTCAACTGAATCTCTCCACCAGCACCCGCTTTTTGATCCTCTAGAAACATAAAGATTTCTGGTGTTAACACGTAACGTCCCATAATTGCTAAATTTGATGGTGCTGTGCCTTCTGCTGGTTTCTCCACAAATTGACGTACTTGATAGCGACGGTCATTTTGTTCAACTGGATCGATAATACCGTAACGATGTGTTTCATTTTCAGGAACTGTTTGTACACCAATAACTGACGACTGTGTACCTTCATATTGATCCATTAATTGACGTAAACATGGCGTTTCTGCTTGTACAATATCATCACCAAGTAATACCGCAAATGGTTCATTTCCAATAAACTTACGTGCACACCATACTGCATGTCCTAAACCTTTTGGTTCCTTTTGTCGTATGTAATGAATATTAATTCTTGAAGAAGCTTGTACCTTTTCAAGCATTTCATACTTTCCTTTTTCTAAAAGGTTTTGTTCTAGTTCGAATGAATGATCAAAATGATCTTCAATCGCGCGTTTTCCTTTTCCAGTCACAATAATAATATCTTCAATTCCAGATTCTATCGCTTCTTCTATTATGTATTGAATTGTCGGTTTATCAACGATAGGCAACATTTCTTTCGGCATCGCTTTCGTTGCTGGTAAAAATCTCGTTCCAAGACCAGCAGCTGGAATAATTGCTTTTCTTACTTTTTTCAAATCTAGTACCCCCAAATATATTATTTTATCCATATGTAACAATAACAAAAACCCTACTTATAGGGTCGTCTTTACAACTCCATAAGTAGAGTTTCTAACACAAATAAATGATGGGCATCTAACCCAACCTCACGTCATACTCCCGACGACAAGCGTCTAAGGTAGGTTCGAAATAAAAATTTCTACCCACAGCACGACCGAGTGCCTCCGTTGATAACGGTTAGGAGACATCACCTGTTCTTTATTTAAAAGATGCCAAACAACTTTTTACGACGAATTTGTTCTGGATCTTCTTTATAAATTGCTTTCCCGCTAATGATTAAATACGGATTCTCTCTTAAATCATTCATAACAGTTGCACCGAATTCTTTCTCTATCAGTTCATAGCTTTCTGCTAGATGAAATCCTCTTGTTGTTGTGTTATGTGCATCTGATGCGATCATATGGGTTAAATTATGTTCCACAAGCTGCAGTGAAAACTTTTTGATTTTTTTACCAAACTTACCTAGTAAACTACCTGCTGTCACTTGTGTTAATGCACCTTTATTGACGAGGTTATATAACTTATCTGGCCGCTCGATTAACTCGGCATTACGTTCGGGATGAACGATAATTGGGATCATTCCTTTTACACGTAGTTCATACAATAGTTGTTCTGCATAACGAGGTACATGATTAGATGGAAATTCAATGAATATGTATTTGTTTGTTTCATTTAAAGTAACGATTTTACCAGCTTCATAGTCTTCTAATAAATCACCATATAACCTGACCTCCTGCCCTGGTAAAACTTTCAGCGGGATTTCATGTTGTTGCAATTCATCATTTAATTGCTTCACTTGATGAATAATAGAAGTGCGCTCATTTACATATTTTCCATTTTGATGATGCGGTGTTGCGACAATTGTATGTATTCCTTCTGCCACGGCTTGTTGTGCCATCACTAAACTATCTGTTACCGTTTGTGCACCGTCATCGATGCCAGATAAAATGTGACAATGCAAGTCAATCATTCTTCTCACCCTCCCTCTCGTATAAAAATCTTTTTTCCCTTGAATATGAGATAAATCTCATATTCAAGGGAAAAAAGGAGATATGAACTTACCATATCTCACCTTTAAATTATTTTGCACCGTAGTAATAATATAAGCCATGCTCTCGTTCACGATCGTTCAGAACAACACCTAACAATTTACCTTTTGCAGATTCTAATAGCCCTTTTGCTTTTAGCGCCGTTTCCTTTTCTGTCGCTTCACTACGTACGACAAGAATAGATGCATCGCATACATTTGCCATAATCTGTGCATCGGTTACAGCTAAAATTGGTGGTAAGTCAAAGATGACTAAGTCGTACATACTGTATGCTTGTGCAAGAAGTTCTTGCATCGATTTTGAGCCTAACAATTCTGCCGGATTTGGCGGGATTGGACCACAAGCTAAAAAGTGCAGATTATCAACTGATGTTGTTTGTACACATTTTTCTAAACGTTCACTATGTGTTAATACGTTTGTTAGCCCGAAAATATTATCTAATTGAAACATTTGATGCATCGCTGGTTTACGCATATCTGCATCAATTAATAATACTTTCTTTCCTTGTTGGGCGAACACGACTGCCATATTCGCTGTCGTCGTTGTTTTTCCTTCACTTGGGTTCGCAGATGTTACCATTAATGAGTGTAAATTCCTATCAACAGCTGCAAATTCAATATTTGTTCGAATATTACGATACTGTTCTGAAATTGGTGATTTCGGTTGTTGATGAGCAATTAATTGACGACGTTGACGATGATTCTTTTTCTTTTTAAATAAATTAAGAGCCAATTGTTTGTCCCCTCACTTTTCTTGATGATGGAGCGTGTGATTTCACGTTCGTTGTTTCTTCATCCATACGAGCTACAATACCTAACACTGGTAATCCAAGTAAATTTTCTACATCTTCTTCTTTTTTCACTGTGTTATCTAAGTATTCTAGTAAGAATGCAAGACCAACTGCAGCCATTAAGCCAACAACGAAGGCAATTGCTACATTTAACATTGGACGTGGTTTAATCGGAGATTGATTTTCTGCAACTTCTGCTTTAGATAATACTGTTACGTTATCCACGTTCATAATTTTTGCAACTTCACCTTTAAATACATCTGCAGTAGCATTTGCAATATCACGAGCTAGTTTTGGATCTTTATCCTCAGCTGTTACAGAAATGACTTGTGAATCTCTTTCATTCGCAACATTAATCTTCTTCGTTAAAACTTGCGCTGTCATATTTAAATTTAATTTTTCATTTACTTGTTCTAAGATTACTGGGCTTTTAATAATAACCTTATATGTATTCGTTAATTGAATATTCGTTTGAACTTCACCAGCTTGAATCATTGCTCCTTCTTGCTTCTTCTGGTTAACAAGGATTTGCGTCGAAGATTGATAGATTGGTGTCATAAAGAAAAAGCTAATGATAGCACTTACTATAGCGGCACCAAAGGCGATTACGAGGATCATTGCTAAACGTTTTTTTAAGATATGAAATAACTCTTTTAGGCTAATTGTTTCTTCCATAGGTTCCTCCAACTTTCTAAAATTTACACATAGGAAAAATTATAACATATAAATCTTACATTTTTTATTTTTAATAATTCAGTTCTATATTTGTTCATAAGAAACAAGTTTAATCTTACAAAATAATCTTAAATATGACAACACATTCCAATCATTTTCCAAAATTTTTATTTTATCATGCTTTTTAAACTGTGTAACTTGATAAAGAATTTTCAGAAAACAACAAAAAACCAACAAAAATTTTTGTTGGCCTTTTCATATTTTAGTAATAACCATACTGCTCCTTTTCTTCTCTTTTATCATTTAAAACGACACCAAGTATTTTGCCTGATGCTTTATCTAATACTTGTTTCGCTTTTACGATTTTATCTTTTTCTGTTTTTTCACTTCGTACAACGAGTACGATTCCATCACATTTATTCGCTAGTATTTGTGCATCCGTAACTGCAAGAACCGGCGGTGTGTCGATTAATATAATGTCAAACATGCTATATGCTTCTAACAACGCCTCGTCCATTGCCCGGCTGCCTAATAGTTCTGCTGGGTTTGGCGGGATTGGACCTGCTGCCATTAAGTATACGTTCTCTATATCTGTTTTTTGAATGCATTGCATGAGTTTCGCTTGTCCTGATAATAAGTTCGTTAAGCCATTGGAGCTATGAATAGCAAATAAGTTTTGTATTGTCGGCTTACGCAAGTCAGCTCCAATTAATAAAACTTTCTTTCCTTGTTGTCCGAAAACAACTGCTAAGTTTGCGATTGTTGTTGTTTTCCCATCACCTGGATCTGCTGAAGTAACAATAATAGAACGAACATGATTATCTACAGATGTAAACTCAATGTTTGTACGAATGTTACGGTATTGTTCTGTAATACGCGATTTAGGCTCTTTATGTGTAATTAATTGTCGTAATGGTTTTCTTTTCTTTCTCCCGAACATATTCATAATCTCCTTTTGTGAAATGCGACATTTCCCTTTTCTCTCTCTTATGCTCGATTTCATACGTCTAATTAATATTCTTGCTGATTTCCCCACATTTCATCATAATCAATAACATTCTACTTTGTCTTATTTAAGTACCTTAACAATATGACAATGCCCTTATTTATTTATTACCTTTATCACTTATCCTGTTTTCTAGATAAATAATAAAGTAAGTATATGGTAATTTACATCTATTTACAAGTTATTTTCTGATTAGTTTGTATATTATCGTTTCATCGTTATATAGCATAAATTTAAAAAATCCCCTTGTCTTTTCACAAGGAGATTTTTTTAGTACTATCTATTCTTTTTTATCACCAATCGCAAATGTAATTTCAGCTTCACATGCAACTTCACCATCTACTGTTGCGATTGCTTTTCCTTTTCCGATTGGACCACGTACACGTGTCATTTCTACTTCTAGACGAAGTTGATCACCTGGACGTACTTGTTTTTTGAAGCGACAATTGTCGATACCTGCGAAGAAAGCAAGTCTTCCGCGGTTTTCTTCTTTCTTTAATACCGCAACTGCTCCAACTTGTGCTAATGCTTCTACAATAAGTACACCGGGCATAACTGCGTAGTCAGGAAAGTGCCCGTTAAAGAATTCTTCGTTTGCGGATACATTTTTAATTCCAACCGCTCTTTTTCCTTCATCTACTTCTAATATTTTATCAACAAGTAAAAATGGATAGCGGTGAGGAATGATTTCTTTAATTTGTTCTATATTTAGCATATAACAATCGCCCCTTTTGTAATATTGGTCTTACCACTTGGACATATTGTCTATTATCCCATTTTGTTTATTGTTTGTCATTATAAAGTGAAACTTTACTTCCTATTTATAAAAAAATGCATACACTCTATTCTCTTAAAATAGTTGCATATCCTTGCAACTGACACGGAGGTAGAAAAGAGTGTATGCCCAGATTAGGGAAAGGCAATATATATTAACACATGATTTGCCTTAATGTCGTATTCGACTCATTATATTATAAACGTTTTCAAATACGGAAATATTAAATTTAACCATATATATGAATATTTTACCTATATTCTTCGTTTTTCTTTATTTTTCTTCTATTTTCTCAAAAAATCGAAATAAAAAAATAAAAATACAAAAAAAGAACTAAGGTTTACACCTTAGTTCCTCTCATTTTATCGTAAAGCACGCTTTGGTAATCTATCGATATTCTCTAACATAATACCTGTACCAACCGCAACGCAGTGCATTGGGTTTTCAGCAATTAATACTGGTACTTTTAGTTCTTCTGCTAGAAGCATGTCGATACCGTGTAGTAAAGCTCCACCGCCTGTTAGAATAACACCGCGATCGATGATGTCCGCTGATAGTTCTGGTGGTGTGCGCTCTAGTACGCCTTTTGCAGCTTGTACAATAACAGCCGCATTTTCTTTTAATGCTTCTGTAATTTCTTCAGAGCATACTGTAATTGTACGTGGTAAACCTGTTACCATGTCACGTCCGCGAATTTCAAGTTCTTCGCTACGTGCACCTGGGAATACTGTACCAACTTTAATTTTAATATCTTCTGAAGTACGTTCTCCAATTAATAGCTTATACTTACGTTTAATGTAGTTTAAGATCTCCATATCAAACTTATCGCCAGCCATTTTGATAGAGGAAGAGGTAACAATATCACCCATAGATAGTACAGCGATATCTGTTGTACCTCCACCAATATCAACAACCATGTTACCGCTTGGTTGGAAGATTTCCATACCAGCACCAACTGCGGCTACTTTTGGTTCTTCTTCTAAAAATACTGTTTTACCACCTGAACGTTCAGCAGCCTCACGAATTGCTTTTTGTTCTACTGATGTGATATTTGTTGGACAACAAATTAAAATGCGAGGTTTTGAAAAGAAGCTCTTTACGTCCAATTTGTTAATGAAATACTTTAACATTGCTTCTGTAATTTCGAAATCTGCGATTACACCATCTTTTAGTGGACGAATGGCTACAATATTACCAGGCGTACGTCCCACCATACTTCTTGCTTCTTCACCTACTGCTAATACTTTACCTGTGTTACGATCAATAGCAACAACAGATGGCTCATTTAATACAATACCCTTACCTTTAACATGGATTAATACGTTAGCCGTACCTAGGTCAATTCCGATATCTCGCGCAAACATTCCCGTTTTTTCCTCCTCGATATTCAAAATCAGGTTACACCCGAATTCTTTTACACCTAATTTCTGATTTTATCATAAATTTAACAGAAACGTAATATTCGCAAAAAGAATTCTTCTGAAAAATATTACCGAATTGAAACGGAATGTTTGCGATCGCATATTTATTGACGTACCGGCTTTTCTACATCTTCTTTTCTATACTTTTGTTTTGTTGCTTCTCCGCCTCTTAAATGACGAATAGACTTATGATAATCAAGAATTTCTTTCACTTCATTTGCGAGCTCTGGATTAATTTCTGGTAGACGTTCCGTTAAATCTTTATGGACTGTACTCTTTGATACCCCAAATTCCTTTGCAATGACACGCACTGTCTTTCTTGTCTCCACGATATACTTACCAATCTTGATAGTTCTCTCTTTGATGTAATCGTGCACACCACTCGCCTCCCTAAATTGGATGTGAGAAGGGTGAAATGAGCCTCGCTGCATACGACTAAGAAGTAAGTGTGAGTGCTGTTTGTAAGCGTTAAACATTCTTGGATTTATAATGAAATGATTCACGATTTCTCACCTCAAACACTCTCTTTGCTTTGGTTTATACCATTGTATTGCCCGCACTACTGATATATGCTACATGTTCACTATTTTTGCGGACTAAGTTAAGAAAAATTACATTTTTTTGTGAGAAATACGTTAACAGTGACTATTTTGGCGAAAAAAATGACACCTTGTATACAAGGCGTCATTCTTCTCGTTCTAACTCTTCTTCTAACAATTGATGGTGGGGAACCTCTTTCTTACCGGCAATGTAATAATATAAAGTAAATAAAACAAACAATAAAATAATAGCAGTCGACAGAACAAACAAAAATGACACAGTATCCCCTCCTTTTTGTAATATATATTCGTGAATCTCGTCATTTTTCCTTGTTATTGCAACTTTTTTCTCGAAATTGAGTATTTTTATATAGAAATAAAAAAATCAGCTCTCTATTGAGAACTGATTTTTTCACTTTCTTATTCTTGTGAAGAAGAACTGTTAGATGATTCTGTAGAACCATTTGTTGATTTTTCTTCTTTCTTCGGTTCTTCTTTTTTGTCACTAGTTGAACCGCTAGTTGATTTCTCTTCTTTTTGAGACTTGTCTTCTGTTTTACTTTCTGGTTTCGTGCTCGTTGACTTTTCTTCTTTTTGAGATTTGTCATCAGCTTTTTTACCAGAAGCGTTCGTTGCCTTTGCAGCACCTGCATCAGCTTTAATTTCTGCTACTGACTTATTTAAGTAGCGCTCAGGGTTCACAGCCACATTGTCTTTACGTACTTCAAAGTGAACGTGAGAACCTGCTTCTTTATTCATTGCACTTAGACCGGATTTTCCTAATACTTCACCTTGTACAACTCGTGCACCTTTTTCTACTTTCACACTGCCTAAGCTTTGATAAGAAGCTGCTACACCATTTCCGCTATCAACTGTTACAACATAACCAAGAAGTGAATCTTTTTCAGCTTTCGTTACTGTACCACTTAAAGCAGCTGTAACATTGAATTCTTTTCCATTCTTCGCAGCAATGTCAATTCCTTTGTTCGGGGAATATGTGTTGTTATAAAAGACAAGTGCTTTTTCTTGTTCCGCCTCAGTTGCTGCATCTTCATAGAACTTCTTCTGTACAACTACTTCCGCATTAGCAGGAGCTGGCATTTTCACTACTTCTGAAGACTTCGTTACTGGTACTGCTGGATCTTCCGTTTGTGTATACGGCGTTGCTTGATCTTGGTTCGGAGTCTTCTTCGGATTAGCTCCTTGGAACCATAGCGCAACCATTAAAATTACCGCTGCACAAGCAATGTATAGTGCCGGAAATACCCATCTTTTTTGAAATAAATGTACTACCTTTTGCGACTTTTTATTATTTCTTCCTCGCATTCCATCATCACCTCAGCAATCATTTTGAACAATATTCACGCATCCTATACAACCTATAACTAATTACTTTTCGACAAAATATGTAAAAATATGTATAAGAATTGTAAAATTTCCGAGGAAATGATAGAAAAAAGAAAAAACTGAGCTTTTTGGCTCAGTTTTTAGTCCATTTGTTTCTTTTTGTAAACTACAATACAAAGAATAATGGAAAGCACACACCAAATTATAATATTGATTAAATCACCACTAACAGTCGAAAATCCTTTTCCAGCCAGCAATTTCGGCATTGCGTCCGCAAGATGCTTCGTTGGAAGGAAATCGATTGCCTTTTTTACAAACTCACTTTTAATAAATCCGCCTAACATTGGAGCTAGAAAAAAAACAAATAGAATCGGCATACCTACTACTGATGTTGACGCCGTTGTTTTAGCTATTAATCCAATCCCCGTACCTAACATAAGGAAGAAAAATATACTAACAAGTAAAAATAGAGCAATTAAAACCATATTCCCCTTTATTACACCTAAAATCGCAAAGTTACTAATACAAATTACGAATGTAATAAGAGCTGTTAATGCGCTTTTTCCTAGCAATACTTCTAATGTTGATGCTGGAGATAACATCATTACACGTAGCGTTTGTTTTTCTTTTTCCTCCGCAATTAAAGCTGCTTGAACAAAGCTTCCTACCATTGTTAAAGCCATTAAAGTTACCATATTAGCGATTTGTTCTTTCGGTCCATCCATCTGTTGATAAACAAAAGAAAATACGAGTGGCAGTGCCGCCATTACGAGTACAGATGCATTTGCTTTAATATCCTGTACCTCTTTCCGAAAAATAGCTGAAAATCTTCTCATTGAAAATGTCATTATAATCCCCTCCCAGTAACTTCAATAAAGATATCGCCTAGCGTTGGTTCGTGTGAGTGAATGGATAGTAATTCACCTTTTTTCATCCATTCTGAAATACGTTTTGCACCTAATTCATCTTTTTGCACCACTTCTTTTTGCTTATCTTTTAATACGACTTGTATTTGATCTTTCGCGTATTGTAAGCGAAGGTTCTCTGGTGTATCAAGTGCTACAATTTCTCCGCCACATAGAAAGGCGATGCGGTTACAAAGCGTCTCTGCTTCTTCCATATTGTGAGTCGTTAAGAAAATCGTCGTTCCTTCTTTATTTAAATCTTTTAAGACTTTATGAATGTTTTGTACGTTAACTGGATCGAGTGCAGATGTTGGTTCGTCTAAGAAGAGGATATCTGGTTTATGAAGGATTGCTCTAGCTAATGTAACGCGCTGCTTCATTCCCTTTGATAGTTTCTTTACTAATGTTTTTTTATCATCTAATAAGTTTACTTGCGCTAGTACTTCATCGATTCGTTCTTTTTTGCAATCGTATAAGTCACAAAATAATAGTAGATTATCATAAATGCTAAGTCTCTCATATAAACCGCTGTTGTCTGTTAAAATACCAATTCGTTTATAATCGATGCTGCTTGGCCCTGTAATATCTTTCCCTAATACTTTTACCGTTCCAACGCTATGAAGTAATTGAGAAGTTAAAATTTTTACTGTTGTCGTTTTCCCAGAGCCACTCGGTCCGAGGAATCCGAAAATCTCTCCTTGCTTCACCTCAATATTTACATTTCGAAGTGCCGTTTTTTCATTGAAGCTTTTCATTACATCTTTCATTTCAATTGCCAATGTCATCTCGTCATCCCCTTTGTTTTTTCTTTTATAGATGAAAGTCGCTTTAGCGCTTTTCGTTTGTTTGTTTCGCTTTTCTTGACTCAATCATATGAAAATCAAAGGGTTTACGCAGTAAAATACCGGTAAAAGGAGTATTTTTACCGATGAATGGATCTTATTTTGAGCTTATTGGAGCACTTTTTATAGCCCAATTACACCTTTCAACTCATCCATTCGTCCTTTCGAAAGCGGGATTGAACTTTTTCTTTCGTCATCCAAAATTAAACTAAAGCTATTACGAGTCCACGTAATCACTTCTCGTACTCTTTGCAAATTTACAAGATACGAGCGATGACATCTAAAGAAACCAAAACCTGTTAATCTTGCTTCTAGTTCACTTAATGTTAATGCGCATACGAAATCCCCTTCACGAACGTGAATATGTGTTACTCCGTTTTGCGTTTCAATGAAATGGATTTCCATTGGGTCTAATAAGATGATTTTATCGTTTACTTTCGCTGGTATTCTTTCTAACTTCATTTGCGGAATCATTTGAACGACTTTTTCTTCATCGACCTCTTCTGCTTCCTCTTGTTCAATTTCTACTTTTTTCACACCATCATTGTTTAATATGTATACATCTTCTGTTAACGAAAGAGCGTCCGATAGGAAAGATGATGTAATAAAAATCGCCTTTCCTTGCTCTTTCATTTTCATAATTGCTTTTCGAATCACAATCGTACTCTCTGTATCTACATTTTGCTCTGGTTCTTCCAAAATAACTAAATCCGGATTATGAATCATAACTCGCCCAATATGAAGACGACGTTTCTCTGAAAATGATAGTTTTTCTATTTTAACGTTTAATTTATCTAAGAGGCCGACATATTGTACAACTTCTTCTATACTCATATTCGATTCATAGAGCCCTATTAAAAACTTAAAGTATTCCTTCACCTTCAAACGATCATATGCCTCATCTTTCAAAAAACAAAAGCCGATGCGAGAATAGTTTTTCTTTCCAATCGACTCTCCCTCAAATAGCACATTGCCAGTTGAAGCTTCTTCCGCACCAATAATAATACGGTGTAACACTTTAGCTGTATGGTTATTACATTGCAAAACAACACATTGCCCCTTCTCAACCTTCAGTTCAACTGCCGGTAACTGGTTCGTCTTACCTAATTGTTTCAACTCCAGTAGCGCCATTTTTTCTCCCCCAAATACTTTTTATCTTATTATACCAAACAATTAATGGAAAATTATGATATTTTAAACAAAAAGCAGGTGCCAGGAGACCCTGACACCTACTTCTTCACCATCAACTTACCTTCATAATCGTTCATCGTCTTTATTTCAACGCCTTTATAGTAATGAGCGACGATATCTGTATATTTCTTACCTTCCGCTGCCATGCCATTCGCGCCGTATTGGCTCATACCAACGCCGTGGCCGAAGCCTTTCGTCGTAACAATGATTTTATCTCCATCTTGTTTCCACGTGAAGTCAGAAGAGCGTAACTCTAATTTGTCACGTACATCTCTTCCGGTTAATGTTTTCCCTTGAAACGCTACTTCTTTTACACGTTTTCCTTCTGTACGCCCTTTAATATCACCAACTTTTCCGTCTGCTAGCACTTTCACACCGAGACGTTTTTGAAAATCAGCTACGGCAAAGGTTTGCTCGCTCGTAAATTTCGGAGAAGCTTGATCCCACGGGCTATCTACACTCTTTAAGTACGGATAATCATTTCCCCAATAATCAGCCGCATTTTCTGTCCGGCCATTACTCGTTGAGAAGAATGATGCTGAGATTGGCTTTCCGTCATACGTTAAAACTTGTCCTGCGGTTTTCGAAACAGCTTCTTCGATTTTCTTCAAATTATTTTCGTAGTTATTACCCCATTGTTTTTTCAATTCTTCTTTGCTTTTATACACTTGATCTTTCACCGTATCTGTCACGTCCGCATTGTTTTTCTTACCTCCGCTTAGCATACGCTGCACGACAAATGTTCTCGCTGCTAATGCCTGCGCCTTTAGCGCCTCTATTTCAAAACTGGCATTCATCTCAGAAGCTACTACACCGGTCACATACTCCTCCATAGGTAATGACTCTACCTTCTTTTGTTTCTCGCGATATACAGCAACTTGAACCGCTGTATCCACTTTTCCTGGAGCTGGTATACTTTCTATCGCTGGAGGAGTCTTAGAAGCTGCTTTTTCCTCTACTTTTGCTTTCGCAAACGGAATCACAAGAGCAGCAGGTACAATGATAACGAGCGCTATGAGAAGCGCTACTGTAATAAAAAGTGGCTTTGAAAATTTCATCTTATTTCCCCCAATATAAAGTGAAACTTTAATCAGTGGGGGTTTCCTTCATCCCCCACTGATTATTAGTTGAACCAATCGGGCTTTTATGGGCAGTTGATCCCCCACCTAACTTCTTTGCTTTTGCTGAATTTTGAGGTGGGGGTCTTACTGCCCATTAAAGCGGGATAAAAAAAGCTTTACTCCATTCATTCTTATGGAACAACTCTTTCTTTTAGAACATACTTAAGGGGGCCAATTTAAAACAAAAATTTTCTAAATATTTTCACTGGTACGTGCATAAGTATAGAATTTCTTGACTATAACAGTAATAAGCCCAAAAAAATAGCCCCTATGTCAAAAGACATAGAGACTATTTCAATTAAGCGTGAAGATCAGAAACTTCTTGTTCTTTCACTTCTTCTACTTTTTCGTTTACACGTTCAATAGTTGCACCTAATGCAGCTAATTTCTTATGGAAGTTTACATAGCCACGGTCAAGATGTTTTAACTCAGTTACACGAGTGTAACCTTCTGATACTAAACCAGCTAAGATTAATGCAGCTGCAGCACGTAAATCAGTTGCTGCTACTTCAGCACCTTGTAAGCTGTTTGGACCGTTCATAATAACAGAACGACCTTCGATTTTAATATCAGCATTCATACGACGGAATTCTTCAACGTGCATAAAGCGGTTTTCAAATACCGTTTCTGTAATCATACTTGTTCCATCAGCTTGTAGTAATAATGCCATCATTTGTGATTGCATGTCTGTTGGGAAACCTGGGTGAGGCATAGTTTTAATATCAACCGCTTTTAACTTATCTGGGCCGATAACACGTACACCTTCATTTTCCTCAATAATTTTAACACCCATTTCTTCCATCTTCGCTGTAATTGAGCGTAAATGTTCAGGCACAGCATTTTCAATTAAGATGTCTCCACCAGTAATTGCCGCTGCAACCATGAATGTTCCCGCTTCAATACGGTCAGGAATAATAGAGTGGTTTGCACCATATAATTTATCAACGCCTTCGATACGAATCGTTCCAGTTCCAGCTCCGCGTACTTTCGCTCCCATCGCATTTAAGAAGTTAGCTAAGTCAACGATTTCTGGTTCTTTCGCTGCGTTTTCAAGGATTGTTGTCCCTTTTGCTAATGTAGCTGCAGACATAATGTTTTCTGTCGCGCCCACGCTTGGGAAGTCTAAATAAATTTTAGCTCCTTTTAGTTCTCCCTCAACGTATGCCTCAACAAAACCGTTACCAACCTGTACTTTTGCTCCCATTGCTTCGAAGCCTTTTAAATGTTGGTCAATTGGACGTGAACCAATTGCACATCCACCAGGAAGTGCAATACGAGCACGACCGTTACGTGCTAATAAAGGTCCCATTACTTGAACAGATGCACGCATTTTACGTACATATTCAAATGGTGCTTCAATGTTTAGCTCTTTAGAAGCATCGATTGTTACTTGGTTATTTTCAAATACGACTTCAGCATTTAAATGACGTAATACCTCATTAATTGTGTATACATCAGACAAAACTGGTACTTCAGATAGTACATTCTTTCCATCACTCGCTAATAGGGCTGCAGCGATTATAGGTAATACAGCATTTTTTGCGCCCTCAACACGCACTGTGCCGTTTAACCGCTTTCCGCCACGGACGATGATCTTTTCCAAATTATTCCCCTCCGTGTCCTTTTTTCAGTATCTATTCACTCAATACTCAGAAGTTATGATCGGTGTGCCAACCACAATTGTATCTTTGTTGTCTGTAGAACGTATTGCTATTTGCACATTTATTTTCTCTCTATTTGTTGAAAGAGCGTCATCCCACTTTTTATTGTATGCGGAGACTGACACAAATGCTCTTTCTTCTATCTGTTCGATCGCTCTTGCTGAAAGATCTTTCAAAACCTGATTGGTTTTATTTTGCAAAACACCTTCAATCTTATCATTCAGTGCACCTTGAACACAAGTGTAAATTATAGGTTTTTCACTAAAAATTTTATTCGTTTTCTGAATGTACTTCGGGTCCCATTTTGCCCCGCTCACTTCAAAAATAATGAAAGTGTTTTCTTTAGTATTTTCCTTACTCCAAGTTACTACTACTCGTTCTTCATAAGAAGAAAACTTTTTATAGGATGTAGCTTTATATCCATCTGGAGATTGCTCTAATTCCCACTTTTGAATATTTGCCTTGTCCTTCACATCGTTTAACAACTTTTGAAACGTATGTATATTAGAAATCGTTTTTGTTTCTCGTGCTAGCCATGACCATTTCTCTACTTTAGCATCATTTTTCTCTACAGCTGCGATCATGCTCTCCATCTTCTGTTCATCGCTCATTGGTTTCATCTCTCTATACCCAACCAAAAATAAAACAACACTTAATGCAACAATAAGAATGGCTTTAAGCTTCAATTTCATCCCCTCCTATCCCCATTGTTAACGGAGATATGAGGTTCTATACACTTACTTTACTAAATACGTTAAACTCTTTGAATAGCCTAAATAATCAAGGAAAAAGTTACTTACAGATGTCCCAATTGCAATTGTAATTAAGATGAGTAATACTCTCGTCTGCATCACCTTTCCAGGCTTCATTAAACGCTCAATGTGAATACCTTGTAAGGCCCACCACGTAATGGTAATAAACAATAAATGCGAAACGATGGCAATCAGTGCTTGTTGCCCTAAAAGATGTGCCAAAAAACCGACTCCTTTTACCTAGCTACTACTTACGAAATCATATAAAAACGATACCATAATAAGTAGGAGCCACACTTTTTCAAATACAAATAAGCATCTTACATTTTACATCGTAATTTTCTTTTTAAAAGCGTATACTTATATGCATTTTCAATCGTAGTTCACACAAAATAAAAAGCGCAGAGTAACGACTCCACACCTTTTATTTTCACTATTGTACCACGTTCCCTAAGAAGAAGAAATCTTTCATTAATGGAAAATATTCATAAAAGAAATTGTACCCAATCATCGGCATAATCCCTAGTATTACAATTGAAATTGCGCAAAGGCTCATCACAACCTTTATATTGAGTGGCAAACGAATTTTCTCTTCTACTTCTCCCGTACGGAAGAACATTTGCTGTAAAATACGGAAATAATATACGAATGAAATGACTGTCGTCCCCATCATAATAGAAGCTAGTACGTAATGAGCTGGCTCTACATGAAGGGCCCCTAAAAAGATGTTAATTTTCCCGATGAAACCAACTGTTCCTGGTATCCCCGCTAGCGATAAAATAAAAATCGTCATCACGATTGCTGTAAATGGCGACCTTTTATATAATCCGGTGAAAATGGTGATGTTTTCTTTGTCGCTTTGTAAGATTAAGCCGTGGATAATTGCAAACGCGCCTATATTCATAAGCATGTACGCAAGCATGTAAAACCACATGCTATCCATCGTAAATGGTGATAATGCTACAAGCGGTACGAGTAAATATCCTGCATGCGCGATTCCTGAATAAGCAAATAGGCGTTTTACGTTATATTGCTTTAATGCGACTACATTTCCAATAATCATCGTAATACTAGCTAGCACAGCGATGTATATGCTCATACGTCCGTATAAAGATTGCGTGTCTCCTTGCACCGATACACTTGCAAAAACCATGAGGAACAAACGAATAATGAGTAAGAACCCCGCAATTTTAGAAATGGTTCCAAGAAAAGCAGTAACAGGTGTAGCCGCTCCCTCATATACATCAGGCGCCCACATATGAAACGGCACTGTCGCAATTTTGAATGAGAGCCCAACGAGTAATAATAGAAATGCAAGAGCTAGCAATAACTGAATGCCACCAGCCAGTTCCCCAGCAAATACCTTTTGCATATCCACAATATTAGTTGATCCTGTAATGCCGTATAAATAACTCATTCCAAAGAGCGTAATTGCCGTTCCAATTCCTCCATTAATGACATATTTCATTGCCGCCTCATTTGATGCACGGTTCTTTTTTCGTATTCCTACTAAAATGTAGGAAGAAAGTGAAAGCAATTCTAAACCGACGAAAAGTGTAATGAAATCAACGCTAGAAGCCATAAACATCGCCCCAAGAAGCGCCATTAAAAATAAATAATAATATTCTCCCTTATCTTCAATTGGATTTTTCTTATCATCGCTCATTGCGATGCATAAAATGAGGGCCGCCCCGCCTAACAACAACGTTTTAAATCCTTTTGAAAATCCATCTAACACAAACGATCCATTTAAAATATCTCCCGTTGGTTCGCTATATAGCGTAATTAGCGACACGATTGCTAACACGACCGCCGCGATTGCACCAAGTGCTACGTATCTATGGTTCAGCTTAAAAAACAAATCACATATGGAAAGAAGGATGGCAGCCCCGAGAATAATGAATTCTGGCACCATGAGATGCCACGATAAGCTAAGTAACGTATTCATATCCATCCTACTTCACCCCCAATGTTTTCAATGTATTTTGAAGCGGATCCCCTAGTATTTCTGGCATTACGCCAATTGCAATAATGCAAAAGATAAGTAGCAATATAGGAACATACTCCCAACCGTGTATATCAGCTTTCGCTTCCCACTCTTTCTTACCAAATGTTACTTGCAGCGTTGCTCTTAATACGTATACAGCGGTTAAAATGATGCCAAGTACTCCGGCCGCTGCAATAACTGGCTCTCCTTGGAATAAACCGAGAAAGGCAAGAAATTCGCTAACAAATCCGGACATCCCCGGCAATCCAAGCGATGCCATTCCTCCCGCTAAGAAGAATCCGCTAAGTACCGGTACACTTTTTGCAAGTCCGCCAAGCGCTGTAATATCCGACGTTCCAAAGCGTTGTTCTATAACACCAAGTAAGAAAAAGAGTAAGGCCGCAATTAAACCGTGCGAAACAACTTGGAATAGAGCACCTTGTGTACCTGGTGCATTTAACGCCCCAAGGCCCATTAATACAATACCCATATGTGAAATACTAGAGTAAGCAAGCACCTTCCGGAAGTCCGTTTGAATGAGCGCCAAGAAGGCTCCATACAATAAATTGATGACTCCTAAAATCGCAATGAGCGTTGCAAACTCGCGAAAGTATTCCGGGAATAATTCCTGTCCGAAGCGGATTATACCGTATGCTCCAATCTTCAGTAAAACACCTGCATGAAGCATAACTACAGCCGGATGTGCTTCAATATGTACATTGACCATCCAGCGATGTAACGGGAAAACGGGTAGTTTAATCGCAAAAGCGATCATTATGCTAAGAAACAAGCCGAACTGTAAGCTATTTGGGACAGCCATTCCTCCGCCAGCACCTACACTCGTTAATATTTCTTTAAGCTCTGTAATATTGGTTGTACCTGTTTTCGCAAATAAAACCGAGAAAACGATGAGCAAAATAGCGGAGCCAATACCGTTATATATTAAATAACTATAAGCAGCCTTTTCACTCGACAATTTCCCCCACTTCCCAATTAATAAAAACATCGGTGGCAATGTAATTTCAAAGAAGATAAAGAACAACATTAAATTTTGAGCAGCGAAGACACCGAGCATCCCTATTTCTAACATGAGTAACAGCATATAAAATGCTTTCAAGTTTCTTTTAATAGTAAATGCTGCAATTGCTGCAAGCATCGCTAGAAGGGCCGTCAGTACCATCATAACGAGCGATAAACCATCAATACCAAGCTCGTAATAAATGGAAAACCACCTTTTATCCACCGCTGCAAAATCCCCAAATGTAATCCATTTCACTTTTTCATCAAAGAGAGACAAACTCTTTCCAGAAGCATATGTACAAGCGAGGACGATAGCCATTCCGAATGGAAGCACCGTTCCAAATAAACCGAGCGCTCGCACTGTACGCGATTCTTTTTTCGGTGTGAATGCAAGTAAGAGAATTCCTAAAAGCGGGGAAAAAATGAAGAACGTTAATAACAAATCATTCATCGTAAATCCCCTCCCGTATAGAGCAAAATAATGAAGAGTACTGCCAGTGAAACAGCTGTTACAGTCCCGTACACTTGTACATTTCCGTTTTGGAGTCTAGAGCCAATTGTACTTATCCCTTTCACTAAACTCCCTATTAAAACGGCAATTCCTTCGACTACATACACTTCAAATAGGCGAAGCACATGAGCGATTCCTTTCGTAATAGGGAGCACCGTCATATTGTATAGTTCATCCACATAATATTTTTCTTTCAAAAGTTTATAAAGAGGCGAGTCCTCGCCACCAGCCCAATCTCTAGAAATAGATTTCTTGCCATATATGACATATGCAAGAGCAATCCCTGTCAAAGAAACGAGCGTCGCAACAATCATAATCCAAACTGGCCCGTGCCCCTCTCGCACTTTAAACGCTACATCTTTCGTAAGCCAATCTCCGAGAAACGTTCCAAACCACGGTGTATTTATATAGCCTGCCACGACTGCAAGAACGCCAAGGACAATCATCGGATACGTCATGATGCGGGGCGATTCATGCACATCTTCCTTCGTCTTCGCTTCCCCCGTAAAGACAAGAAAGTATAGGCGGAACATGTAGAACGCTGTTAGGAATGCTGCAAGTATCGCTAAGACGAATAAAACGTAATTGCCGTTCATCCAAGCTGCCGCTAAAATTTCATCTTTACTAAAGAAGCCGGAAAGGAGTGGCACACCACTAATTGCAAGAGTACCGATTAAAAATAAGGCACCCGTTACTTTCATCTTCTTCTGTAAACCGCCCATTTTATTAATGTTTTGCGTATGCACTGCATGAATGACACTTCCTGCTGCCAAAAATAGTAATGCTTTAAAAAAAGCGTGTGTCGTTAAATGGAACACACCAGCTACATAACCGGCAGATCCTAGTGCAAGCATCATATACCCGAGCTGGCTAACTGTAGAATAAGCAAGTACTCTCTTTATATCCGTTTGTACAAGACCGATGGAAGCTGCAAAGATTGCAGTGAAAGCTCCAACAATTGCTACCGTCTGCATCGCCACCACACTTGCTGAAAATAGCGGAAACATCGTTGCCACTAAATATACGCCAGCGGCGACCATTGTCGCCGCATGAATAAGTGCCGAAACAGGCGTCGGCCCTTCCATTGCATCTGGTAACCACGTATGAAGCGGGAACTGACCTGATTTCCCCATCGCCCCGATAAAAATTAATATCGCCGTTATTGTAATCATTGTCGGAGTAAGATCACCCGTATGAATCGCTCTAAAAATTGCGTCATATTCAAAACTACCTGCATGCCAGAAAATTAAGATCATCCCAATAAATAAACCGACATCGCCAATACGAGTCATAATAAAAGCTTTTTTCGCAGCAGCCTTCGCTTCTTCTTTAAAGAAATAAAAACCGATGAGTAAAAATGAACCAAGGCCGACTAACTCCCAAAATATATAAAGCTGTAATAAATTCGGTGATATAACAAGCCCGAGCATCGCAAATGTAAAGAGTCCTAAATAGGCATAAAAGATTGGTAATCTTTCCTCACCTTTCATATAACCTTTCGAATACACGTGTACAAGTAAACTCACAAGTGTAACGATAAACAGCATTAAAGCCCCTAATGCTGTCACTTCAAAGCCAAATGATATATCAATATCTCCAGCTCTAAGCCATACCCACTTATGCTTCACTGGTACTGTCGAAAACCGTTCTATTAATACAAGTACCGCAAATATAAAGGAGAGAAAGACGAAGAAAATACTAAGTACACTGCTTCCTTCTCTAATTTTCTTCCCGAATATAATTAATAACAAAAACGAAACAAGCGGGAAAAGCGGTATGAGCCATGCATAATCGATCATTGTTTCCTTCCCCCTTTTCGGTCACAATGTTATCCTTTAAGCGTATCCATTTCATCTACATGAACTGTCGTACGATTACGATATAAAGCAATTAAAATGGCGAGTCCTACCGCCGCCTCCGCTGCTGCTACGGCCATCGTAAACAGAGAGAAAATTTGCCCTGTTAAATTTGGGAACAAACCTAATTTACTAAACGCTACTAAATTTAAATTGGCTGCGTTCAGCATTAATTCAATACAAACTAATACAATCACTGTATTGCGCTTCGTTAAAGCTCCAAACAAACCGATGCAAAACAAAATAATCGCAAGCGTTAAATATGCAGAAGCAGGAACGCTACTCATTGGAATCCTCCTCTTTCTCATCCTTCTTCGCAAGAATAATTGCGCCAACAAGTGCTACAAGTAAAATAACTGAGGTTAGCTCAAATGGAATAATATATTTTGAATAGAGAAGTGTACCGATTTGAAGTGTGTTTTTTTCATGGAGAGGTAAACTTCCTTGTGTGCTTTCATTTGCAAAATCAATATTGTTAACAGCGAAATACATAACTGCCCCAAATGCTACAACCGCAAAGAAGATAATCCATTTTCGAAGAGTAAGACGTGATTCATTTTCTGCGTTATGTTTCGTTAACATAATGCCAAAAATCATAATAATTGTGATCGCACCCGAGTAAAGTAAAATTTGTGCAACCCCGATAAATTCAGCTGATAAAAGAAAGTACAAACCTGCAATGCTGAGAAATGTTAGAACGAGAGCTAGCATCATATGCATGACCTTCGTTAAATTCAACATAAGAACGCCGCCGATAATTGCAGACAAGGATAGTATAAAGAATGCTATAAACTCGCCATTCATGCTTTATTCTCCTTCCTGACGTTTTCGTCGTTTTCATCAAGCCACTGCAAATTTTTGAATAAGTCATCCCGTGAATATTCCGCGAGTTCAAAGTTATTTGTCATAACGATCGCCTCTGTCGGACAAACTTCTGTACATAAATCACAAAGAATACAAATTTCAAAATTAATATCGTACGTATCGATAATTTTTCCTTTTTTCGTAGGATCCGGATGTTTTTTCCCCGTTAACTGAATACAGTCTGTCGGACAAATATTGGAGCACTGGTTACAAACAATACACTTTTCTGGATAAAACTTTTGAATCCCTCGAAAACGATCTGGCAATGGCAACGGTTGATTCGGATAATCATACGTCACTTTCTTTTTACTCAAATTGCTTAATGTATATTTTAGTCCTTTAAATAGCCCTTTCATCTCTTACTGGCACCCCCCTCATAGATTAGAAGAATAACTCCTTAATCAATGCCGTTAAGAAAATATTTGCAAGTGCAATTGGCAATAATACTTTCCAGCCAAACTCCATTAACTGATCACCTCTTATACGCGGAAACGTAACGCGGAACCAAATTAACAGAAAAACTACACTGCTAAACTTTAAAGCAAACCATACGGCACCTGGGATGAATCCAAGGAACATAACTGGATTCCATCCGCCTAAAAAGAGCACAGTAATTAAAGATGCCATCCCGAAGAAATATACGTACTCTGAAAGCATGAAAAACGCCCAGCGAAACCCCGAGTATTCCGTATGATATCCAGAAACAAGCTCCGACTCAGCTTCTGGTAAATCAAACGGCGTCCTATTTAACTCTGCTACCGCTGCGATTAAAAATACGACGAAACCGATTGGTTGCACGAAAATGTACCAAACATTCTCCTGCGCTGCTACGATTTCATTTAAATTTAGGCTACCAGCTAACAAAACGATCCCGATTACACTCATTACGAGCGGAATTTCATAAGAAATCATTTGCGCCGCTGCACGCATCCCTCCTAAAAGGGAATATTTATTATTCGATGCCCATCCTCCGGTTACGACACCAATCGTCGTAATGCCAGAAACAGCAATGTAATACAGTAAGCCTACGCCAATATCTGCGAACTGAAATTTATCAGTAAACGGGATAACTGCAAGAACCATAAATGCTGGCGCAAATGCAATGACAGGCGCTAATATAAACAACGGTTTATCTGCCGCCTTCGGAATACTATCCTCTTTCAGTAATAGTTTTAAAACATCGGCTACCGTTTGCAGCAGACCAAACCGGCCTCCAACTTGGTTTGGCCCAATCCGCCCTTGCATAAACCCCATCACTTTCCGCTCTGCCAAAATACCATATGTAACGAAGCCAAGGACTGCAAATAGTAGCAGCACCGCTAATCCGAAAAAAATGAAGAAATTCGTCCAGCTAGAAGGTGATTGTAAGAGCGTTTCAATCATTAGCCATCAACCTCCCCAAGTACAATATCCACTCCACCTAAAATCGTAATTAAATTGGCGATGTTTTCACCTTTCAATAACTTCGGTAAAATTTGCAAATTGTAAAAAGACGGCCTGCGAAACTTCAAACGGTATGGCTCTTTCTTTCCGTCACTAGCAATATAGCAACCAATCTCTCCTCGCGGCGACTCTATACGGACGAATGCTTCCCCTTTAGGAGCCTTAATAATCTTCGGTACTTTCGCAAGTACTGCTCCTTCTTTCGGGAACTGCTGGACAGCTTGCTCGACAATTTTTAACGACTCCTCAATTTCCTTCATGCGGCAAACGTAGCGATCCCAAGCATCCCCCACGCTCCCAACAGGAATATCGAAATCAAAACGGTCGTAAATGGAGTACGGTTCATCCTTGCGAAGATCCCAGTTTACTCCGGTGCACCGCAAATTCGCTCCGCTTAAAGAATACGAAATTGCATCTTCTTCGCTATATATACCAACGCCTTTTACACGATTTAAGAAAATCTCATTGCCACTAACGAGATCATGGTAACCCGCCAATTGCTCTCTCATATACGGAACAAATTCTTCCACTTTTTCAATCCAACCATCCGGCGCATCCCACTTTACACCGCCGACTCTCATATAGTTAAAAGTAAGCCGGGCACCGCATAATTCGTTTAATAAATTAATAATCATCTCCCGCTCACGGAACGCGTATAAAAACGGGCTGACCGCTCCTATATCGAGAAGATTTGTCCCCCACCAAACGAGATGACTCGCAATCCTTCCAAGTTCCATTGCAAGTACTCGCAAGTATTCAGCTCGCTCTGGGATTTCAAGCCCCATCATCGTCTCTACAGCGTGGCAAATGACGTAATTATTCGTCATAGCCGATAAATAGTCCATCCGATCTGTATAAGGGATAATTTGCGTATACTGTAAGCTCTCTGCAATCTTTTCGGTCCCGCGATGCAAATATCCAATAACCGGTGTAGCTTCTTTAATAATTTCCCCGTCAATTTTAATAACAAGCCTGAACACACCGTGTGTACTCGGATGCTGAGGACCTACATTCAAAAGCATTTCTTCCGTACGGATCATTTAGCTACACCTCCACATCATACGGTTCATAATCTTTTCTAAGCGGATGTCCTATCCAATCATCGGGCATTAAAATACGCGATAAATTCGGATGTCCCTTAAATACAATGCCGAGCAAATCATACGCTTCCCGCTCTGGCCAGTCCGCCCCTTTCCAAAGCGGCGTCACCGATTCTACTTGCGGCGCTTCCCGATCCAGCTTCACCTTTACCGCTACTGACTGTTTCTTTCCATATGAAAATAAATGAACATACACTTCCATATGTGTCACAAAATCCGTCGCATGTAACTCTGACATATAATCAAATGCAAGTTCCTCATGGGATCGCAGTAACTCCATTACTTCATAATATTTTGAGGGCTCCACTACAAGAGTTGGTACATCTTTGGAAAGTTTATTAATGTAGCAATCTACTAAAGCATCCTCTCCTACTTTTCCCTTAATAACTTCAACATACTGATTTAAATACGGTTGATTCACGGATAGCTCTTCCTGCTTCGCTTCCTCTTCCTTCTTACCTTCAGCACCCTCCATCTTCGCCCTTGCAGCCGCTGCCGCTTTCGCCTTCGCTGCTGCAATTGCCTTCGCCTTTTCATCTCCCGAATCCCCATCACCTTGCGAAGCTTTCTGCTTTGCTAGCGCCGC